>JAJFKZ010000142.1 GCA_021772955.1 Gammaproteobacteria bacterium
GCGCCGGAACAGATTCTCGCCATCACCTTCACGCGCAAGGCAGCGGCAGAAATGCGCGCGCGCATCCTGCGTTTTCTGCAGCCGGGTTTCAGCACCGATGAGCCGCACGAGCAGACCGCGCTGGCGCGCGCGCAGGCGGTAGCCGACAAGGTGGCTGGCTGGGAGCTGCGACAGAACCCACAGCGGCTGATGATCCGTACCATCGACAGTTTCAGTCATTATCTGGCGCGCAACATGCCGGTGGCCAGCCGACTCGGACCAGTGCCGCAACCGGCTGACAACGCCCAGGCGCTGTATCGGCGTGCGGCCAGGCGCGTGCTGGAGCTTGGTGCGAACGATGAACTGGCGGCTGATTTGCGCAGTCTGCTGCTGTGGCGCGATCACCGTACACAGGACATCGAGGACCTGCTCAGCGGCATGCTCGGTCGACGTGAGCAATGGCTGCGTGCGCTGGGCAGCAGTGGTGATCCGCAGCGGGCGGGGCTGGAGCAGGTGCTGGATACGCTAATCAGAAGCCGGTTGAGCGAGCTTGACGCTGTTTTGCAAGCCGCCCTGACGCGTGCTGGCAGCAGTGGTACAGAACTTGCGCAACTGCTGTCGCAAAGCAGGCAGACGCTGCTCAATGAGAGCCGGTCATCAGATATATTGCAGTGGCAGGATAACGATGGTTTACCGCCGCCGGAGGCAACAGCCATGTCCTCCTGGCAGGCTCTGGCCGAAGCTTTGCTGACCAAAGACGGGCACTGGCGCAAAAGCGTCAATATCAGCACCGGCTGTGCGCCGAAGACCGATCACAAAGCGCAAATGCAGGCGCTGCTGACGAATCTGGCTGATGATGAAGCGCCCGCTGCAGCGCTGCATGCCGCACGCTGCATGCCGCAACCGCAGTACGAAGACGACGAATGGGAAGTGTTGCTGGCGCTGGTCAGGGTGCTGCAGCGCACCGCGGTGGAACTGCAGCTGCTGTTTGCCGAAACCGGACAGACCGATTTTACCGGGCTGTCGATGGCGGCGCTGACCGCGCTCGGCGATGAGGAATCAGGTTATTCCGATCTCAGTCTGTCACTGGATCAGCGCATCAGTCATATTCTGGTGGATGAATACCAGGACACCAACTGGGCGCAGTTCGAACTGCTGGAAAAACTCACCCACGGCTGGCAGCCGGACGATGGCAGGACATTGTTTGCGGTCGGTGATCCGATGCAGTCGATCTATCGCTTTCGCGAGGCTGAGGTGGGCCTGTTCATGCGCACCCGCGATCATGGTCTGGGCGCGCTACGTTTGCAATCATTGCAGCTGACGCGCAATTTCCGCTCGCGTGCGGAAATCGTCGATTGGGTCAATGCTCAGGTCGGCCCCTGTTTCCCGCAGCATGAGGACATTGCCGCCGGCGCGGTGGCTTATGCACAGTCTCAGCCCGGCCGTGGCGCGGGCGGAGCAGTGCAACTCATCGCCCGAGCCGATCCGGTTGCCGAAGCCGAAGCCATGGCCGATGTCGTCGCCGAGGCGCTGGCCAGTCACAAGAACGATCCCGATTACAAGGCCGCGATCATCGTGCGGGCCCGATCACATCTGCAGGCCATGCTGCCGGTGCTGCAGCAACGCCAGATCGCCTATCGGGCGGTGAAGCTGGATCCACTGCTACAGCGACCGCTGGTGCAGGATCTGTTCGCCATCACCCGCGCCATACTACTGCAGGCCGATCTTGGTGCAGTGCTGGCGGTGTTGCGTTCGCCGCTGTGCGGTTTGTGTCTGGCCGATCTGTTGGCGCTGGCACAAGCCTGGCAATCGGCAACCACATCGGCCGCCGTGCTAGACAATTTGTCCGCCGACGGTCGCCAGCGAGCCCAGGTAGTGCTGGACAAGCTGCAGGCGGCCCGGCTGCTGTGCGGCCGACGCAGCATGTCGGCGCTGGTGCAAGGCGTCTGGCATGGTCTGGGTGGTGCGCAGACACTGACCCGCCCGGCAGCACAAAAACAGGAAGCCCGACTGTATCTGCAAACATTGGAGCAGGCCGAGCAGCATGGGCTGCTGGATGATCTGAACGATTTTCAGCAACTGCTGGAGGAACAATACACCGAGGGCGATCCGCCGGATGCGCAGGTCAAACTGGAAATCCTCACCATGCATGCGGCCAAGGGTCTGGAGTGGGATCTGGTGCTGTTGCCGGGGCTGCATCGTGGCACCGGCATGACCACTGGCACCTTGCTGCACTGGCTGCCGTACACGCCGGTTAGTGGTGGTGAGCAGGTGCTGCTGGCACCACTGCGTTCGTCGTTGCAGGCAAACAACAGCAAGCTGATCGATATGATCCGCGCTGAGCAACAGCGGCGCAGCATGTTTGAAACCCAGCGCCTGCTGTACGTGGCCGCCACGCGCGCGAAACAGCAACTGGTGCTTGGCGCAGTGCTGAATGCAGACCGGTCGCAGGATGAGCAAAAGCCTGCGCAGCAGTCGTTGCTGGCCATGTTGTGGCCACGCCTGGGGGATGCCTTTTATCTGGAACTGGAAGCCACGCGCGCCAAGCAGGTTGCTGACAGCAATACGTCCGCGGCAAAC
>JAJFKZ010000143.1 GCA_021772955.1 Gammaproteobacteria bacterium
CAGCGATTGCGTGATCACGGCAACACCGTGGTCATCATCGAGCACAATCTGGACGTGATCAAAACCGCCGACTGGATCATTGATCTGGGCCCCGAAGGTGGTTCCGGTGGCGGCCAGGTCATCGCCACCGGCACGCCCGAAACAGTGGCTCGCGACCAGCGCTCGCACACGGCCCGCTTTCTGAAGGAAATGCTGCCCAAATTCAAACGCGCCAAGTCGGCGTAAGCGCTGCGCATCCGACATAGCCTGAGCGTTACCACGCAGAGCGTGGGAACGAGAGCAAAGCCTGTCCACCAGGCGAGCCATTCGTGTAGGAGCCTGCCCTGCAGGATGCCGGGTCTTTACTTAACAGTCTTGGGTTTAGCCCGGGTATTTCATGAAGACGAAGCATCATGCAAAATGGTATTCGTTAAACCAATACGATACGTACACATAGGCACTGTATTTGAAAAGCACACTGTGTTCTTTTTGAGCACAGACCTAATCTGACATCGTATTTCGCTCGCCCCCCTCATGAACTATCCGGGCTAGGTCACCGGCAATGGATATTTCAAGCCGGTGGCACAATTGAACAGCACAACCTCATCGTCCTTGCTTATCCAGCCTGTGTCCAGCAATTGCTGGCAGGCAGCATAGGTCGCAGCACCTTCCGGGCACAGCAACAGACCTTCGCTGCTGGCCAGCTGTTTCCAGGCCGAAACGATGTGCGCATCGCTGACGGCGATCGCCGTGCCGTTGGATTCTCGCAAGGTTTGCAGCATCAGCCTGTCGCCGACGGCGGCCGGTACACGGATGCCAGCGGCCAGTGTGTGGGCGTTGTCCCAGCGTCGCGCTTCATCTGCACCTTCGGCAAAGGCACGCACTATCGGCGCACAGCCATCAGCTTGTACCGCAACCATGCGCGGTAGCTCCGACTGCTGCAGCCAACCCAGCTCCACCAGCTCCTTGAACCCTTTCCACATGCCGATCAAGCCCGTACCACCGCCGGTGGGGTAGACAATCACCGATGGCAGTTTCCAGCCATATTGCTCGGCCAGTTCCAGACCCATGGTTTTCTTGCCTTCCAGCCGATACGGTTCCTTCAAGGTGGAAACATCAAACCAGTCGGTGCCGGTGATCAGTTCACGCACGCGCTTGCCGCAATCATCGATCATGCCATCCAGCAGCTCCAGTTCAGCACCTTGCATGCGCATTTCGTCAATGTTCATCTGCGGGGTATTGTCGGCCGGACAGACCACCAGCGAGCGCATGTCGCAGCGACTGGCATAAGCTGCCAACGCGGCACCGGCGTTGCCGTTGCTGGGCATGGCCAGCTGGTGCAGGCCTAATTCCCTGGCTCTGGCCACGGCCAGCGCCAAACCTCTGGCCTTGAACGAGCCAGTCGGCAATCTGCCTTCGTCCTTGACCACAATCCGTGCCCGTCGGTCGCGCAGGCTGATCAACGGCGTTTTGATTTCCCCGAGCCGCGGCACGCTGCTGTAATCAGTGCAGGGCAACAGCTCTTCGTAACACCAGAAACCACCATCGCGCGTGGCGAACACGTCGCGATCCACTTGCTGACGCAGGCGCTTCAGATCATAGCGACACAGCAATGGTCGACCGGCTGGAGACAGCGCATGAACCTGATCAGCAGGGTAAACATCACCATTGAGACTGCACTGCAGGTGTTGCAAAAAAGACATCAGGGACTGACTCCAGTAATGCTGGTACCAGTCACCGGTTCGGCACGAGTGCCGCCGGCCTGGAGAAATTGAAACGGGATGGATTCCAGGCGCATACCAGCATTGACCTGGATGGCAAAATGCAGATGCGGCCCGGAGGAAAAACCGGTATTGCCGGAATGGGCGATGATATCGCCTGCCAGCACCACATCACCCGGTCGAACCATGGCACTTTCCGCGTCCAGATGCGCATAGATCGCCATGCTGCCATCGGTATGGTGGATGCGAACGGCGTTGGCGCGCGCGCCGAAGCGCTCGCGATCCTGCCCGGCGCCATAGTAATCCTGCTGCACCTCCATGACCACACCTTCGCGACTGGCGACAATGGGAGTCCCCACCGGCATCGGCACATCAATGGCATAGACTGCATCCGGGCTGTTGTGGGTGGATTGACCGTGAAAGCCCTGGCTGATATAAAAACGCTGTCCGGCTGGCCACGGCGGCAGATACGAGTAATCGCGATCCGGCTGCACACCCGGCATGCCCGGCACATAGCTGGAGCTGACCTGATAACGCCAGCCACGATCCCGGCTTTGTGGCAGATAACGCACCAGCTCGCCACTGAAGCCACGCTCCAGCACGAATCTGCGCGGCAGCGCTGGCTCGGTGCGCAGGTTCTCGGAATCCGTAATACGCAATTCGATCTGTACCGGCCCGTGCAACAGGTTGTCGATGATCTGCTGCTGGCGGCCATCAACGGTCTCGGTGCGCATGCGGATCGCAGTAGCAGTATCCACACGCACGCGCGTGGTTTCCACCGGCACATCGTCAACGGGCGGCCTGTCGGTAAAGTGCAAGATGCCATTCTCATCGGTGTATTTGTAGATGGTCTTGCCGGCAAGTAACCCACTCCACAGCGCCAACCCCAGCAGCAGGACTAGCGGCATCAGCACCAATTGCATACGTGGAAATTTCATCGCCACAATGTTACCGCGATATCCGCGTGATCGAGAAAGAAACCATCCACGCCCAGCTGACGGAACAGTGTCAGTTCCGCCGCCAGATCGCCTGGTGCGGCTGGATCGGATGAGCTTTGCAGTGTGGTCGGCAAAAATGCATTCTCGGCTCTGAATGTCCAGGCATGCACAGCCAGGCCCACGGCATGCGCATCAGCCACCAGGCTGCTTGCCTGCGCCACCGATAAGTTGCCCGCGGCATCAGGGCGCACGATCATGCGCTTGTCGACACCGATGGCGTCAGCGTATTCACGAATGCCATGCAAGCCGCGGACGCTGGCCATGCCCGCATAGTCCAGCGCTGCTGCGTGCCCGAGTTGGTCTGCTGAGACACCCTTTGCCGCCAGCAGCTGTACCAGTCGCAGCGCAGTCATTTGACGGAGTTGGCGCAACGATTGTGGCTCAAATGATTGCAGCCAGACCGGATCATCACGATCACGGTAACCGTATTGTTGCAATACTTCGATCAGTACTGGTTCGGCGGCCATATCCAATTGCTGAAAATGCGCAGGATGTTTGATTTCCGGGTAAATACCAATACTGCGACCGCCAGACTGCTGCAGCGCTTGCACCAGCTCGATGATTTCATTGAAAGTCGGAATACTGAACTGACCGTCAAATCGACCGTTGGCCGGGCGCAATGCCGGTATGCGTTCGATGGCACGCAGTTGCCTGATCTCGGCGAGCGTAAAATCCTCACTGAACCAGCCAGACACCGACTCGCCATCTACCACGCGCTGATCGCGACGCGCCGAGAACTGTGGCAGTTCGGCCACGTTGGTGCTGAGTTCCAGGCGATTGTCGTGCCGCGCTATCAGAACCTTATCACGTGTCATGACCAGGTCCGGCTCAATGTAGTCGGCACCTTGAAAGATCGCCAATGCGTAGGCGGCCAGGGTGTGCTCGGGCACATAGCCGCTGGCGCCGCGATGGGCAATGATCAATGGCGTGTGTTCAAGCATGTCGCAACTCGTTCGTGCTGATGCGACTGACGGCTGTGCCCGCAGCAGTGACTGCGCCGTGATTGCACAGTGACGGTATGAATCTGCAGGCCAAACCGGCAATCATGCATCTGCTGGTGTGGTGTTTCATACTGATTGGCAGCGTCGCGCGAGGTAATGCCAGATGCCAGGCGAGCTGCTCACTGCGCCTTGTGTTGCGGTGGTTGCGGTGGTTGCGGGGCTTTGATAGCAGCAAACAGCAGGAAACATTACACTAACATTCCAATTCATTCTGTGATCCCGAGACGGCCTATGCACACAGACACGCTACAACTCAATGTGTTCGGCGAGCCGCTTGCCGAATGCAGTTGCAAACCGATGACCGGCTGGTATCGCGACGGTCGCTGCGTCAGTGATGCTACCGACATCGGCTTGCATCTGGTCTGTGTGCGCATGACCAGCGCATTCCTGGCGTATTCCAAAGCCCGCGGCAACGATTTAAGCACGCCGCGCGAGGAATTCGGTTTTCCCGGCCTCAAGCCCGGTGATGAATGGTGTCTTTGTGCGCTGCGTTGGCAAGAGGCGCTGGAGGCTGGCATGGCGCCGCAGGTGCGTTTGCAATCGACCAGCAACGCGGCGCTGCAAGTACTGGCCATGGCCGACCTGCGCCAACACGCACTGGATCTCATGTAGTCAATCTCACCGCCAGCACTCACATCCCTGGTGGCAACATGCCCTTGGGCAGGCGTCCCTGCATCTTCTTCATCATCTTCGCCATACCGCCTCCGCCCATCTTGCGGAACATTTTCTGCATCTGCGTAAATTGCTTGATCAGCTTGTTGATGTCTTGCAGTTGGGTACCGGAACCAGCGGCAATCCGCCGCTTGCGTGAGCCGCGGATGATGTCTGGAAAACCGCGTTCCTGGTAGGTCATGGAATTGATGATGGCGATCATGCGTTTACTGTCGCCGCTGGCAGCGGCTTGCTTGCGCACTGCTTCCGGCAGTTGACCCATGCCAGGCAGTTTATCCATCAGCGATGCCATGCCACCCATGTTTTCCATCTGCAGCAATTGCTGGCGAAAATCTTCCAGCGTGAACTTGCGACCACTTTGTACCTTGCGGGCGAGCTTTTCGGCTGCTTTTTTATCGACCTTGCGCTCAACTTCCTCAACCAGACTGAGCACATCGCCCATACCCAAAATGCGCGAAGCCAAGCGATCCGGGTGAAACGGTTCCAGGGCATCGGTTTTTTCACCCATACCAATGAATTTGATCGGCTTGCCGGTGATGGCACGCACGGACAATGCTGCGCCACCGCGGGCATCACCATCGGCCTTGGTCAGCACCACACCAGTGAGCGGCAAGGCCGCATTGAAGGCGCGCGCGGTGTTGGCGGCGTCCTGCCCGGTCATGGCATCGACCACAAACAGGGTCTCGTGCGGGCTGATGGCCTGATGAATGGCCTTGATTTCTTCCATCATCTTGTCGTCCACATGCAGACGACCAGCGGTATCGACCAGCAATACGTCAAAATGTTGCTGCCTGGCATACTGCTGTGCCTGCACTGCGATCTGCTCCGGCTTGGCAATGCTTTGGCCATCAAAATAGTCGGCGTCGACCTGTTCGGCCAGCAATTGCAATTGCTGCATGGCCGCTGGTCGGTACACATCGCAGCTGGTCACCAGCACGCGCTTGTTCTCGCGTTCTTTCAGGTAACGCGCGAGCTTGCCGATGGAGGTGGTTTTACCTGCGCCTTGCAGGCCGGCAACCAAAACCGTCACCGGCGCCGGTGCCTGCAGGTCCAGCGGCTGGACATGCTCACCCATGAGCTCGACCAGCTGTTGATGTACCAGCTTGATCAGTGCCTGGCCGGGCTGCAGGCTGGTGTGAATTTTCTGACCGAGCGCACGCTCGCGGATCGAGCTGATAAAGTCCTTGACCACCGGCAGCGCAACATCGGCTTCCAGCAGGGCCACCCGCACGTCACGCAGTGCCGCGCGGATGTTGTCTTCGCTGAGCCGGTTCTGGCCGCGAATGGTTTGCAGGGTAGTGTTTAGTCGCTCGCTGAGATTCTCAAACATTGTGCTACGTTACCTGATTGATTAGAAACCGATATGTCCGGCATTTGATGCATTATAACTGCCATCATGTGATAATCATTTCTGATGACTCATCGAAGCTGTATTTCATGACGCTGACCTTGCCACTGGCCATCGCTTTGTACCTGTCAGCCGCACTGCTGGAAATTCACCAGCGCGGTGTTGAGCAGCTCACGCCATTTCGTCGCTGGCTGCCCAAACTGTTGCTGCTGGTTGCGATCTGCGCCCATGCTGCTGTGCTGGGTGGTTACCTGTTCAGTGCTGAGACCATTCTGAACGTACACATACTGCATCTGTTTGCATTGCTGGCCCTGCTGGTGGCCCTGTTTTCACTGGGCTTCTCGGTCATCCGCCCGAGTGCCATGCTGGATCTGAGCATCTATCCAGTGGCGGTATTGTCACTGCTGTTATTGCTGATACCGCATGGCGGGATTTTCATCAGCCATTATGACCAGCGCATCGGCCTGCACATCATCAGCTCATTGCTGGCCTATGCGCTGTTGTCGATTTGTGCTGTGCTGGCCATTCAGATCGCCTTGCAGGACATGTTCATTCGTCGTGGCCGCATCATCTGGCCGTTCCAGCATTTGTCCATCATCAGCCAGGAACAGTTGCTGTTTCGGCTGATGCTGGTCGGGGTGTTGCTGCTGAGCGTGTCCTTGCTCACCGGCCTGTTGTTTGTGGACAATCTGTTCGCGCAGCATCTGGCCCACAAAACCATCTTGTCAATCATGGCGTGGCTGGTGTTTGCCGGACTGTTACTGGGGCGTTGGCGCTTCGGTTGGCGCGGCAGTCTGGCCATTCGCCTGACCCTGGTCGGCATGCTGTTGCTGCTGCTGGCGTACTTCGGCAGCAAGTTTGTGCTCGAAGTCCTGATGCAAGAAAGCTGGATCAGCTGACTGTGTCTGCCTGCAACTCACTTTAATCCGGTTGTATTTGTATGGAGACCATCTCCACCACCACGCTGGGCATCATTCTCGCTGCCTTGATCGTCCTGTCGGCGTTTTTCTCCGGCTCTGAAACCGGCCTGATCGCGCTCAATCGCTATCGGCTGAAGCACCGTGCCGATCGTGGCCACAAGGCCGCATTGCGGGCCCAGCGCTTGTTGAGCAAACCGGACCGGCTGATCGGCCTGATACTGCTCGGCAACAATCTGGTCAACATACTGGCTGCGTCAATCTCCTCGTTGATCGCCATCCGCATGCTGGGAGAAAGCGGTATCTGGGTCTCGACTGGAGTATTGACCGTCGTCATTCTGATCTTCGCCGAACTGGCACCCAAAACCATGGCGGTACAACATCCGGAGCGCATTGCTTTCCCCGCCGCCTATGTACTGACGCCACTGCTGAAACTGATGTACCCGGTGGTGGTGGTCATCAATATCACTGCCAATGCGGTTCTGCGGCTGTTTCGGATCCGGCCACAGGAAGGTGCCATGCATCAGCTGACCCGCGACGAGCTACGCACCATCGTCTCGGACGAGCATCGCGACCTGTCCAGCAATCATCAGCAAATGCTGCTGAACATTCTGGATCTGGAACACGGCCGGGTCGAAGATGTGATGGTGCCGCGTCAGGAAATCACCGGCCTGGACATCAGTCAGCCGTGGGAGGATATTTTACAGAGCATATCGCAATCACTGTACACGCGATTACCGGTGTACCTGGATGATCTCGATAATCTGGTCGGCTTTTTGCATGTTCGTACCATCATCACCAAACTGGCCCAGGGCCGGTTGACGTTTGACGATGTGCGCAAATCGGTACGCAAGCCCTATTTCATTCCCGAAGGCACTGCCCTGACCCAGCAACTGCTGGAATTCCAGCGTCTGGAACGACGCGTTGGCATGGTGATCGACGAGTACGGCGATATTCAGGGATTGGTCACGCTGGACGACATTCTTGAAGAGATCGTGGGTGATTACACCAGTGATGCCCGCATCGGAACCCACAAGCAGGTGCGGCGCATGGATGACGGTACCTGGCTGATTGATGCCAGCATCAGCCTGCGGCAGTTGAATCGTCAACTGGACTGGGACTTGCCGGTGGACGGCGCCGCTACTCTCAATGGTCTGATTCTGGAAATGCTGGAAAGCATCCCCGAAGGCAAGGTGGCCTTGCGTATTGGCGAGCAGATCTTTACCATCGCCGAGCTGGGCGACAACGCCATCCGCAAGGTGCTGGTCAAGTCCAGCTAGCCCGGCTAGTTCATGAAGACGAACCACCAGGCAAAACTGATGAATTACTCACTTCTGTAGTGAGGCTGCCGGCAGGCGAACGGCTCGGAATTCCGTCTTTGTTCGTCTGCCAGCAGTCGTCTACAGCATGCCGAGTCTTGACTCAGCAGTCTTGCAGCTAGCGGCGAATGATGATAAATGGATCAACCGGTGCCTGGGATGGCTCGTTCAAATCGATAACCATGTAGGGAAACGAGCATTGCTCTTTACACTGGGCAGAATCATAGTCATCCGTGTTCAGGCAAGCATTGCAAGCAGGAAAGTTTGTTGAAACAGCAATACTGTTCGCTTCATTATTTTTCAGTTTCACGGCCCAGACTTCCTTTCCATTTTTGCCTTGAATGGGAGTTGGGCACCTCTCTGCTACCGGCGTCCCCATTGTCTGACATTTGACGATCAACCAGGTGTCTTCACTGCCGCCCTGTAATGCCAGACTGAACTCTGTGTTATCTAGTCTACTCACCTCTATATCATTCGGCGGTGAATCCGGATTGCCTGGATTTACATCTTCACAGGGTGAAACAGCTCCCGTACAGTCGACTGGTGCAGCATTGTCCCTCGAGTATTCACAACCTGTAAGGATTAATCCCAAAGCAATGGTTAAAACAATATAATGCGTTTTCATGATGATGTCTCCTGTTGCCTGTTAGACGATTACTTCTGCTTTCCCGCATAATTGATGAATGGATCAGCCCGCAGTGCCTCGACCGGGTAACCGGCCTGTAGTGCCTGTTGGGCATACTTGCTGGACAGACTTCGATCATTCATCCGTGCCCATGCTGCTGCTGCCGCATACAGCACGTCGTTGTTGTCAGGGCTCTGGGCCAGAGCCCGTTGCAGACTGCTCACAGCCGCTTCGTGCTGACCCAACTGGGCGTGATAAAGTCCTTGCGATGCCAGGGCGACGGCATCTTGCGGATTGACGCTGAGTCGTTCGGTGGTCAAGCGCAAGGCCAATTCATAGTATTCGGCCGGGTTTGAACACTCGCTGCTCATCTGGCAAGCATCGGCGAGATTGCCACACAGTCTGGCGTCGTTTGGTGCCAGTTTCACCGCCTCTTGAAACATTTCCATGGCGCGCTCGTACTGCCCGGAATAAAAATAGTTGGTGCCGGCATTACTGTACCCACTTGCCGAAGGTGCGATACGAAGTGATGCTCGTGCAGCTTCTGCAGCCTCCTCGAAGCGGCCCTGCTTGAACAATACTGCGCTCAGGTAGGTGAAATGACGTGGGTTTTGCGGATCGAGCTCAGCCGCTTTGCGGTACTGTGCAATGGCCGCATCCAGCTGGTTATTGGCGTACAGGGTATAGGCGTAAGAGGCATGATTTTGTGGCTCACCGGGGGCCAGTTCAATGGCGCGTTCAATGTCGTTTTTAGCCTCGTCCATGCGGCCCAGATCGGTGAGCACATCGCCTCGGGCGCGCCAGACACTGTCCAGCGTGGGGGCGAGTTCAATGGCCAGATTAAATGCTTCCAGAGCATATTCCGGGCGCCCGGTGGCCAGATACAGATTGCCCAAGGCAAGTTGAACCTGTGGCGAGCGAGCGTTCATGGTTGCAGCTCGATTGCAAACACCGATCGCCTGCTGGATCAAATCTGCATTTTGGGTCTCATCATACTGTTCTTGCAGCGCCCGGCATTTGCCAGCCTCTGACTCGACAAATGTTGGGTCAATGCGCAAGGCCTGATCGAAGTAGCCCAGCGCATTATCGTACTGATCAGAAGAAACTGCGTCGCGCAGGGCCTCAAGCCCCTGCAGATACAGATCATACGCTTTGGCGTTGGTGGTGGTAACTTCACCAAGATGACCAATCTCTTCCGGCAACAGCTCCAGCTGCAATGCTCCGATCACCGCCTGGCTGATGTGTTTTTGGACTTTAAATATGTCCTCAAGCTGTTGCTCGTAGGTTTCCGTCCACAGGCTGTAACCGCTGCGCGCATCAGTCAGTTGCACGGCGATAAGCACGGTGTGCTCTTGCTTGCGCACACTGCCATCAAGAATATAGTCCAGATCCAGCTCATCTGCCATCACCTGCGCATCCACGGCACGCGCGCGCAGTGCATCCGCCGTGACCCTGCCACTGACGCGCAGCTGTGGCAGCTTGACCAACGCGCTCATGATTTCCTCGGAAATACCCTCGGCAAAATACCGATTGTCAGAATCTTGGCTCAGATTGCGAAATGGCAGCACCAGGATCGAGTCCGGCTTGTGGTCAGCCACTGTTTGCAGATGATCAGTTACAACCAGCAGGTTTTGCCGGTACCACATGATCCCAAGCAAAATCACCAATGTAGCGATGATGAAAAAATCGATCTTGCGACCCAGCGACAGGCCCTGCCCCGGAGATTGCAGGTCTGCAACATCCCGGTGCAGTCCGGTCGGCGTAATATCAAAGCTCCAAGACAGCGTTACTGCCAGTGGAAACCCCAGCGCGAACAAAATGATAACAAAAGTGACTGTCCATTCCGGCAGTCCGAATCTGGGGAAAATGACATCGGCAATCTGGATTAACAGCCAGGCAACGACAGCATAGGCTGCAACCACTCTCAGGACATGCCTTCGGTGCAACTCACCCAACAGACTCATAGGAAACCCCGCCACCTGATTCAAGGCCATCCATGGCACTTAGTGAGAGTCATGCCGGAATGCAATGCCCAAGCCACTCTCATTCTTACTTAACATACTACATCAAATCAGTACTTTAGTGCTAGCCCGCATATTTCATGAAGGCGGACAGTTACTGGTCATAGTTTACGGATAAACAAGGCGATAACAGTAAAATTATGAATTGTGGAGTGGTCACGGATTGTCCTGTTCGAGTTCAGGCCAAATCTGGCGTTGCCCAATACACAATTGAATTGGGAACGATCGCCCTTGAAGCATAGCTACGCTGCGGGCGATCGTCCAATCTGCTTAACCAGCTTCGCCCTGCTCCTCGAACCCATCATGAAATATGCGGGCTAGATATGCTCTGAATAACTATCCATGGAGCG
>JAJFKZ010000144.1 GCA_021772955.1 Gammaproteobacteria bacterium
AGCGCTCAGTTTGAATCGTCTACAGGTGCATCACCTTCTTCCAGGAAAAATTCGTAATCCGGCAGTTCATTGTTGCCATCGCTGATCTTGTAGCGGCGATTCTGCAGCCAGGCGTCACGCACCAGCAGGTAATCATCCGCAGCGTTGTCGATATCTTCATCCCGCTTGAGCAGGTTGGTGCGATCGCTGACCAGAGATACCGGCAGCGGCCAGAACGCGTCCGATTCACGCAATGTGGTACTGATACCATCGGAATACAGCTCCGGCACCAGGCCAATGCCGTCGCGTATGGTAGACGGGCCGAAGAATGGCAGCATCAGATAAGGGCTTTCTTTCCAGCCCCAGCTGGCAAAAGTCTGGCCAAAGTCCTCTTCATATTTGGGCACACCTTCTATGGTGGCGACATCTACCAGTCCGCCGAGCCCAAAGGTGGTATTGAGCAGCAGGCGACCGATGCTGATGCCAAACTCCTTGAACTTGCCTTGCAGCAGCAGGTTGACAATGGTGGTGGGATAACGGAAGTTATCAACCACATTGCTGATGCCTTGTTCCAGGAAGTTGGGGGTAACGTAGTGATAGGCTTGAGCCGCTGGACGCATAATGGCCTTGTCCAGGCCCCGGTTAAAGCTCCAGACGCCTCGGTTGAAGCCCTCCCAGGGGTCATCAGGATGGGGTTCGCTGCGAGTTTCGCCCTGACTGGCGCAAGCACTCAACATGATCGCAACCGTCGCAATCAGTAGCATTCTGTACAGTAGATAGGGGACTTTCATGGCTTGTTTTCCGGTGTAATCAGTTGTTGCTTTGTTGCGGGCCAGGTTTGATTCCAGCCGCCTGCGCCTGCTGTCTGCGCTTGGCTTGTGTGACGTCGTCGCTGCGGTCGTAGCACGCAAGCTGCGACTTTTACGATTAATTCACGCCGCATGGTAGTTATGCAGCGATTCCCTGCGGGCTGTTCACCGGCCCCAGGTTCAGAATACGGTCCAACTCAGACAGCCGGGCCAGCATCAAAAGTTGTTTGGGAGCATGTTGCAGCTGCAATTTATGCTTGGCATGGTTGGCCCAGGACTGCCATTCCAGCAGCAGTGCCAGACCGGCGCTGTCAATGTGATCAACATGGCCCAGATCAATGCAATCGGGAGCCTGGCCGCTGCTCAGCAATTGCTTGCTGTGCAGATAGACCTGATGGGCATTGTTTTTGTCGAGCACGCCATGCAACGACAATATGCCTTGCTGCAGTTGCAGACGGCACTCACTCATCGTCGTTGACCTTTTCCAGCTGTAGCTCACCTTTCTGCAAGCGTTGCAGCACCTGGTCAAAGCCGTCTCTGCTGATTTCTTCGTTGAACTGATTGCGGTAGGTGGCAACGTAGGATATGCCCTCAATGATGACGTCAAACGCCTGCCACCGATCGCCAAACTTGCGCAGCACATAATCCACCGGTGCTTTTTCACCGCTGTCCATCAAGATACGGGTCTGTACCCGGGTCATGCGTTCGGTGTTTTCGCCCCGCAATGGCAGTACTTCGACCTGGTCACGGGATTTGAAATCCAGCAAGCCCTTGGCATAACTGGCGAGTAACTGGTTCATCAGGGCGCTGGCAAAATCGTTGATCTGCTGATCGTTGAGTCCGCGTGAGTGCTTGCCCAGGATCAGGCGGGCGGAAAAACGTTCGTTCAGCAGCGGCAGGAACACATCGCGAATCATCTGCTCCAGCTGCGGCTGATCATCCTTGTAGATAGCTCGATTGCGATCAATGCGTTCGAACAACTCCTCGGATACTACGCGCACCAGCTCGACCGGTTCGGCCGAATAGTCGATAGCGTCGGACTGTGCCGCCAGCGGCAGCACCAGTGTCAGCAGCGTCAGGGCCAGCAGTGCTTTTGCCAGCGAGGAGAGATGTGGCATGGGTGTGTTCATTCCTGATCCTTGTCGTCTTCACTGTTGAAAAGATACTTGCCGATCAGCTTTTCCAGAATCACGGCTGAATTGGTGATAAACAGCATATCACCATCTTGCAGCATGTCCGGAGAGCCACCGGGTTCCAGTTCGATGTATTTGTCACCGAGGATGCCCTTGGTGTAGATGCCGGCTGCGGTATCGGTCGGCAGTGCACCATATTTGGCGTCGATGTTCATCACCACTTCAGCTTCATAAGTGACCGGATCCAGATTGATGGATTTGACCGCACCGATGGTGACTCCGGCCATGGCCACCGGAGCACGCGACTTGAGGTCGCCGATGTTGGTGAACCGGGCCTTGATCTTATAGGACTTGCCGGCCGAGTAATTGCCCACGTCGGTGGCTTCCAGAGCCAGAAACAGCAAGGCGGCCAGACCCAGCAGCATGAACAATCCGGCAGTCAATTCTACAGTGTGACGAGAGCGCATAAGCAATTTCCAGAATTCAGATCAGCAAAGCTGTCAGTATAAAATCAAGGATCAGAATCAGTATTGAACTGACAATGACAGTTTGTGTCGTGGCCACCGCAACCCCGCGACCGGTTGGTTCGGCGTTGTAACCCTGAAACACCGAAACCAGCGCGATGACGACACCAAAAACGATACTTTTGTAAAAACCACTGAGGTAATCAGGCCCCAGATCCACGGCAGATATCATGCGCCCCCAGAATAGCCCCGCATCCAGGCCAACCCAGTCCACGGCAAACAGATAGGCGCCAGTAACTGCAAGTAGATTGAACATGGCGGTCAGCAACGGCACGGCGATAATGGCAGCAATAAAGCGTGGCAGCACGACACGCTCGATCGGATCAATCGCCATCAGCTCCAGTGCATCCAGCTGCTCGGTTGCTTTCATCAAGCCAATTTCGGCAGCGATGGAAGTACCGGCACGGCCGGTGAAAAGCAGTGCCGTGAGTACCGGGCCCAGTTCACGAAACAGCGACAATGCAACCACCGCCCCCAGTGATTCGCTGGCACCGAATTGTTTCAGCGTATTGTAACCCTGCAGCGCGATCACCAGTCCGATAAAAAAGCCGCTGGTGAGAATAATGATCATCGATCGGGTGCCGACGAAATACAGCTGGCGCATGATCTGCCCCAACTGCTTGAACGACGGCCGAATCCGCATCAGTATTTTTGGCAGGAACAGACCACAGCTGCCGAGATCGCTCAACTGATTGAGCAAATGCCGGTTCAGGCCGAATTCGTTGTCTTGGTTGCTCATGCCAACAGGTCCTCAGCCAGATCAGGTGCGGGATAGTGAAACGGCACCGGGCCATCCGGCAGCCCCTGCATGAACTGCATAATCATTGGTGATTGATCGTGCACCAGATCGGCAGGCGTGCCGCTAGCAGCAATTTTGCCACCGATGATGATATGGGCGCAATCGATCAGCCCCTGCATGCGCTCGACATCGTGAGTGATGACCACGCTGGTGACGTTCAAGGCTTCATTGACATGGCGAATCAGCTTGCTCACCGTTGCTGCAGCAATGGGGTCCAGCCCGGTGAAAGGCTCGTCGTACAAGACCAGGGCAGGATCCAGTACCAGCGCGCGCGCCAGTGCCACACGCCGCGCCATGCCGCCGGATAACTCACGCGGCAGCATCGCTACTGCACCGCGCAGGCCAACGGCCTGCAGCTTTGTCAGCACCAGGCGACGGATCACCGGCTCGGGCAGACTGGTGTGTTCCCGTACCGGTAGAGCGACGTTTTCAAATACGCTCATATCGGTCAACAAGGCGCTGTTCTGCAACATCACGCCTAGGGTTTTGCGGTAATTGTTGAGTTTGTTGCCGGACAGCTGGTCAACGCGCAAGCCGTTCACGGTGATGCTACCTGATTCTGGTTTGATCTGGCCGGTGATCAGTTTCAGTATCGTGCTTTTGCCCACCCCGCTGGGACCCAGAATGGCCACCACCGAGCCCTGCGTGACTTTCAGGTTGAGACCATCGAGCACGGTCAGACGATCATGGCGAAACACCACATCGCGCAATTCGATGAAGGGTTTATGGCTTGCTTGTGTGTCCGGGCTGACTGTAGTCACGAAGTGGTCTCTGTTTTGGTACCTTGTTCAGGTTGAATTTGCAAAACCATACCAGTTTATGCCGGTGGTTTTTGCGCAGCAACGGTCCATTCTGGACATGACCGGCAATGGTGCAGAGTGCTTGCGCATTATCAACGTCGGATTCCATGATTACAAGCTATCGACTCTGCCAGTGATTCGGTTTGCATGCTGAGCGTGTCCAGACCGGCCAGGTTTTCCTTGATTGTACGGTCTTTTTTGCTTAGCCGCTTCAGCTTGCATCGTTTTGGGTTAAGCATCCAGGTTGAATCAGGATTCGCTTGCCACGTCCGGAGACGCCTGACAGGCGGCTGGAAACCTGATTCAGCTTTTGTGGGCACCGCCATGCATTGCTGTTGATCGAGCATTCTTATACAATGGGCAGTCCTTTCTGATAGTGACAAGCGCGTTATTGCGAAAGATGCTGTCAGCAATACCATACGGGGTGTAGCTCAGCCTGGTAGAGCACTGCCTTCGGGAGGCAGGGGCCGGAGGTTCGAATCCTCTCACCCCGACCACGAAATGAATAAAGTCGGCTCTCTCACCAACAGTGAGAGTCGACTTTTTCATGAGTGAGTCAGGGAAAATGGAACCGAAACAGAGGTTCACCGATGCACCGGGTGCATCGGGGCGAGCTTCAGCTCGCCCGAGCCACCATTGAATGTGGCGAGGGTGATGACGCAGTCATCATCCAATTCTCTCACCCCGACCATGTGTGGAAAGTCTGCGTCATGCAGCGCACAGTGCGTTTCTGTGCATCGCCCTCGGGACAGGGTGAGCTAATTTAAGCGAGCGCGGTGTGGATGGTGAAAGTCATTATGCTAAGGATCTTCTGCAGCTGCCGGTGTGTACTGTATCGACAGTTCATTCAGCATTGTCCTCGACCCGAGTCCTTCATAAGGAATGAATTCAAATTGTTTCAATGACTTGATAATATCTGCATCAAGTGATGGATGACCTGATGGGGTGATGAGTTCGATCCCGGTGACCTGTCCAGACTCATCAATAAACAATTCATATTCGACCACAGTCTGAAAATGACTATCAAACAGCGTCGGTTCAAGGTTGAAGTATGGTGTGGTCAACGGCACACCAGTACCAAAAGTGCTTAGGTGTTTGTAATCTTTAACAATCTCAATGGATTTACTGCCTAGCAATTGCTCGCCTTTCCAGAATTCAATTGTCCACACCCCCGGGGGGTCAACCAGGAGATCAATTTCCGCACCCAATACGCTTGTCCCGGTAGTCGGGCCAACATAAAACGTGTTCGGGCCCAGTTGCTTTCCGTTCGGCGTGACGACAATGAGTTCAATTTCATTGATGCCCACGATGTCTTTCCATTCCGCATAAATACTGATATCCATGAACGGGCTGTTATCTTTCGGTGTGTACAACAAAGCTTGGCTCTTGCCTTGTGGAGTAAGGTGATTTGTTTGTTTGCTCACAAAAATCTCATGCAACACAATGCTGCTGGGCGTTGTGGCGAGTTCTGCGCTTGTTTGTGCATAAGCCGATGGGCTAAGACAGTTTAACAACAGCACCAAGCTGATCCAAGTGGTCAATTTGGCAATCATCATGACACCTTAGTCGCTGATCCCATCGCGCAAGAACGTCGGCTCTGCCAGCGCGCCGCGATGCAGGTCGGCGTTGTAATACAGTGTCGCAAATGCCTTGTTAATCGCGTCGTCATACCGAAATTCATCCAATGAGCCTGCGCCCTTGCTGCCCAATGTGGCCGACCACCAACCGCTGGGGTAGCAGGGTTGCGGAAAGCCCAGTGTGCGCAGATCGCCGAATCCGGCTGCGCGCATGTTGCCACGAATGCCTTTGATCAGTGGTTGATGTATTAGCGGCGATTCGCTCTGCTGCACAATCACACCCTGAGGCTTTAAAGCTCGGTAGCAATCGGCGATGAATGCCGGTCCGAACAGGCCTTCGGCAGGGCCAATCGGGTCAGTGGAATCGATGATGATGACATCCAGGCTGTTGCTTTCTGCATTGCGAATCCAGGCCAGGCCATCGTCGAACAGCAGACTGGCGCGCGCATCGTCATTGCTCTGGGTCAGTTCCGGGAAGTGGATCTCGGCCAGTCGGGTGACCTGTTCATCGATATCGATCTGCGTGACCTGCTGCACCGTGGCATGCTTGAGCACTTCCAGCAGCGCGCCACAGTCACCGCCGCCGATGATCGCAACATGTTGTGGGTCGGCATGACTGAACAAGGCCGGATGAGTCATCATCTCGTGATAGAGAAAGTTGTCGCGTGTGGTCAGCATGACGCAGCCATCAATGGCCATCAGCTTGCCGAAGCTGGCAGTCTGGTAGATCTCGATGTGCTGATACGGCGAGCGCCGTGCATCGATTTTTTCTGCTTCCAGCAACCAGCTTTGTGCCATGCCGCCGGGGGCGTGGTATTCAGTGAACCAGAGATGATTTTCGGGCAACATGGGCCATTCCTGCGATGAACGAGGTTACGATTGTACATTGAGATACAATGCGCACAATGAACAATTCAAGCACCCAGGCAATTCCTCAGTGGGATATCAAACAGGCCCGTGAAACCTACGCGGTCGATAATTGGTCGGCCGGCTATTTCGACATCAATGACGACGGCGATGTGGTGGTGAGTCTGCCGGGACAGACTTCGGTCAGCCTGGCGCAGATAGTGCGCCATTGCAGCGCTGCAGAACCGTCACCCGCCCTGCGTCTGCCGCTGTTGATCCGCTTTCCGCAGATTCTGGTGGATCGCGCCAGGCGCTTGCGCGCTGCGTTTGCCGAAGCCCTGAGCAAGCATCAGCAACAGCAGGGTTTCACCTTGCTGTACCCGGTCAAGGTCAATCAGCAGCGTTCGGTGGTGGCGACCCTGGCCGGTGACCCCGCTATGGGGCAGGCCGGTTGCGGGCTGGAGGTCGGCAGCAAGCCGGAGCTGATCATCGCGTTGGCCATGGCCCAGCCGGGCAGCACGCTGGTGTGCAATGGCTACAAAGATCGCGCTTTTATCCGTCTGGCCTTGCATGGGCGCAGTGTTGGTCTGAATGTCATCATCATTGTCGAGCAGCCCGAGGAAATCGATCTGATTGAACATGCGGCTGCTGAACTTGGCGTGCAGCCGGTGATCGGCGTGCGCGCCCGGCTGGCCTCACTGGGCGCAGGCAATTGGCAGAACACCGGCGGCGAGCGCGCCAAATTTGGCCTGTCGCCGAGCCAGATCATCACGCTGGTAAAGCGTCTGCAGCAGGCTGGTCATTTGCGCTGGTTACAACTGCTGCACTTTCATATGGGTTCGCAGATCGGCAATCTGCGCGATATTCGCAAGGGTGTGACCGAAGCCGGGCGCCTGCTGGTAGCACTGCGGCAAATGCAGGTGCCGATCGAGCTGCTCGACATAGGCGGTGGCCTGGGTGTCGACTACGAAGGCTCGCGCTCGCGCTCAGCCTGCTCGATGAATTACAGTGTTGATCAGTATGCCGAGACCGTGGTCAGTGTGCTCAGCGATATTTGTCTGCAGGCAGAGCAAGCCTTGCCGCAGCTGCTGTCCGAATCCGGCCGCGCGCTGACCGCCCATCACGCCGTGCTGGTGACTGCAGTGGTGGACAGCGAGGCCATGCCGGGCGAAATGCAGGCGGGCAACGAGGCTGATTCGCCCGATCAGCAGGCGCCACCAGAACATGAATTGATCAGCAGCATGCGCGCACTGTTGCAGGATGCCCAACAGCTACCGGTTGAGGAATTATGGCTGGAGGCCTCGACTCTGTTCGAACAGGCGCAGCAGGCGTTTCTGGATGGCCAGGTCACGCTGTATGATCGCGCCATGGCTGAGCAGTTGTATTTCAGATTGCTGCGCAACCTGGACTCGGTACTGGATTTGCGCATACGCCGCCAGCGTGAACTGGAGCAGCAGTTACGGCTGAAACTGGCCGACAAGTATTTTATCAACCTGTCCATTTTTCAGTCCTTGCCGGACATCTGGGCACTGGAGCAAATTTTTCCGGTGCTGCCATTGACCCGTCTCAACGAATGCCCGCAACGCCATGCCGTGCTGGAAGATCTGACCTGTGATTCCGATGGCCGCATCGAGCGCTTTGTCGACCTGGGCGGCGTCGAAGACACCTTGCGCGTGCATGAATTACGCCGTGGCGAGGACTACCTGCTCGGCATCTTCATGAGTGGTGCTTATCAGGAAACGCTGGGCGACATGCACAACCTGTTCGGGGATACCGACAGCGTTGATGTGCGTATCGAAGACGGCGAGATCAGCATTCACGCTGCCCGCGGTGGCGATACCGCCGCCCAGTTGCTCAGCTACGTGGGCTACGATCCCGAGGCGATGGTGGCACGTTTTCGTCAGCGCCTGCACGACGCCAGCGTGCCAGCCGAGCAAGGCGCACGTCTGCTGCGCGATTATGAGCAGGGCATGCAGGCCTACACGTATCTGGCGGCTGGCGATGTGGATGCAGATCTAGCAGCACCAGCATGACGATAAACTTGTCGGCACTGCATGCAGCGCTGATAACAGTACAGGAGATTCGAGATTGACTCAATTACAACACCAGGTCGGCTTTATCGGACTGGGTGCAATGGGCGCACCGATGGCAGCGCACCTGGCCAGCGGCGGGCTGTTGCACCGGGTCTATAACCGCAGCCTGGGCAAGGCCCAGGCCTTCACCGCCGAGCACGGCGTTGCTACAGTTGATGAGCTGGCGGCATTGGCGACAGACTGCAATGTCATTATTACCTGTGTATCTGCAGATCATGACATGGCCGGTATCATCGCTGCCTTGCTGCCGGGCTTGCAAGCCGGCACCATCATCATCGATCACTCCAGCATTGCCCCGGACACCGCCAGGCGTCTGGCGGCACAAGTATCTGCGCATGGCGGCAGCCTGCTCGATGCACCGGTTTCGGGCGGCGTCGAAGGCGCACACAAAGGCACATTGTCGATCATGGTCGGCGGCGATGGCGAAAGTCTGCAGCAGGTGCAGCCCATTTTGCAAGCGTACGCGGCGCGCATCAGCCACATGGGCGAATCGGGCAATGGCCAGGCCACCAAGGCGGTCAATCAGGTGCTGGTCGCGGGTATTGCCGAGGCCGTGTGTGAAGGTCTGGCGCTGGCTGAGCAGCTACAGTTACCGCAGCAGGCCTTGCTGGAGGTGCTGCGCAACGGCGCCGCCGGTTGCTGGTTTCTGGACCAGCGCGGTGCCACCCTGCTCAACGACGACTGTGATCGTGGCTTCAAATTGTCGCTGCTGATCAAGGATCTGGGCATCCTGCAGCAACTGGCGCAAACCGAGAGCCTGCGCTTGGCCGGCATTGAGCGTGCCATGGCCGACTATAGTCAGTGTTTGCAGGCCGGCGATGGTGATCAGGATATTTCTGCGCTGATCCGGTTGAAGCGTCGCCAACTCCACGACGGTGCAGCAACATGAGCGCAGCGCAGCAGTCATCGCCGCCGCTGGCCGACAACAGCAATGAAGAGATACTCAAGCTGGGCTTCTGGCGTCAGGTCTATCGCCATCGCCTGTCGCTGCTCAGTCTGCTGGTGGCGCTGACCAGCCTTGGCTACAACACCTGGCGCAACGA
>JAJFKZ010000145.1 GCA_021772955.1 Gammaproteobacteria bacterium
TGGGTGGCGACCAAGTGGTATCGCGAACAGCAAACCAGCTATCTGGAAAAATCCAGCTAGCAGCCTGTCGGACTTGACCGGCCGTAGCGAGGGAAAGCCGGTTTGAGACAGATTTATCGATCTTTTGAGGCGAATAGTGGACCTATTTAACGAAAAAGATCGGAAAATATGGCCAAATCTGGCTTTTCCGCAGTAGATCAGCGTTAAGTCCGACAGGCTGCTCGCCGGGATAATCGACAGTCAGATCAGCAGGGTAAAATGGTGTCCCCGGCAGGAGTTGAACCTGCGACCTAGCGCTTAGGAGGCGCTCGCTCTATCCAGCTGAGCTACGGGGACGTGCGGGATATGATAACAAACCCGGACGGGTTGCTTCACTGCTTGCTAGCAGATGGGTGATGGTTAGTGTACGATTATTGCGTACAGGTCGGTACACCGACGATTCTGGTCAGGCGCACGAGTTGCAATGTGCCGCTACCCAGCTCTGGGTCGGTAAAGCTGTAGTCAAACACGCCATCGTTACACAGCGGTGTGAAACTGGCCTGGCCGGCGTTACGCCTGAGCACGTCGGCGGGATTAAAATCATTGCCAAACCGGGCCCCGCTGGTTTGGTTCAGTTCCTCAAATTGTATGCTGCCAGTGGCTTGATCAACCAGGCCTACGCCAACAAACCAGATCTGCTCACCATCGTTGTTGTCGCTGTACCAGAACATCAATGCGCGACCATCGGGCAAAATGTGGATGGTCATGCCCTCGCCATCGCGCTGCGGATCGAACCAGGCGCCGCTGACATGGGCCAACGCCGGGAGCTCTGCGGTCTGATCCTGACAGCCTGAACCCGCAACGCGGCTGCTGTTGACCAGGTCGGTTCTGACGCCGGTCTGGCCAAAACCGTGAAACTGTACGAAGCCCGTGTCGCAATTGGCAAAGACGAATTCAAGACTGCCTGCGAATGCAGTTCGCATCACATCGTCAGGATTAAAATCCTGAAATGATGCACCTCTGGCCAGCACCATGTTGTCGGCCACGATACGATTGCCGGTTTGGGTGCCCACACCAACCAGCCAGCGTTGCCCACCTTGTTCATCGAAAGTGGCCCAGGCAATGACCACACGACCATCTGCAAGCGGTTGAATGACAAAACCAATGCCGCTGTTTTCCTGCGAGCCCCAGGTGCCGGCCATGTTGCCGGTAACCGCGAAAGTCTGTTGGGCATCACTATCAGGGCGCACCGGAATCGCCACTCCAGCGACACTGGTGGCATTCGGCTGATAGCGTTGCCAGTCACCATTTTGCCAATCCACGGCATCGCCAGGGTCGCGATCAAGTGCATGTCCTGACATGTCGGAGATGACAAGCTGCACTTGCAATGGATCGTCGCCGTTAAACTGTTGCTGGTTGTTGGCACTGGCGGGAATGGTGATTCCAAGCGTCACTGAATCGGTTTTGTAGTTGGCATATCCGGCGCCGTAATAGCCGCGCTGTAAGGCCCATTGCACCGAATCCTGCTGCAAATCGATCACGCTCGCGGGTTGTCCGGCCGCGGACAGCAGTTGCAGCGTCAGTGCCAGCCCCGCGTCGGACTGACCGGGCAGAGCGATGATCTGGTCCTGCTGATCCAGCCAGCGCATCGGCTTGTCAAAAACCAATTCAACGTCATAGCTGTGATTCGTTTGCAGTGCGCCTGGCGTCAGACTGAGCAGGCTGCGCGCGCCGGCCTCGGCGCCTGGCTGTAGCTCGTTGCGTACGGTGTAGAGCAGTGCTCCGGTTTCAACATCGATGATGCGCAGGCTCTGCAAGGACGGTGGTCCGGTGGTCCAGTACGCAGCGGCGGCCAGCGAAGCCGCCATGTTTTCGCGTACCCGTGTGATTTCTGTTTCCGGCAAGATGAAGCCATCGTGACCATTGCTGCCAAAGCCACCGTATTCGGTCCCGGCGCCATTACCAGGCTCCATTTCCAGTGTCCATGACGGCACCTGAAACTGATTGGCAAAATATTCCGATGTGGTGCCGATACCGAAATTTGAGTTGCCACCGGAACTAATACCGTAGACCTTGTTGCCGGGCAGATTGCGATGATGATCCACCAGCACGCGCATCAGTCTGGACTGGTTCTGATTTCTGGCGGTATTGGATGTGTTCACCGGGAACAGCGCGCGCGTAAACGAGTGCACATCAACGAACATGCGCAGGCGATCTCCAAGCGTCAATGTTGACGAACCAGGCAGCAACAAGTCCGGTGCTGTCGCTAACGCCAGTGTTTCGGCTTCGGAAAACCCGTTTTGGCCATGATAGATCAAACTATCCGGATTGAATGACGAGCTTGCACTGCTGGCGTGGAACGGCGGGTTGTTGCGGTTCAGGTCGACGCCGGACAGATGGTCAAAGACAGTGCCTAGCAATTCATCCGTCTGGCGCATGTTCTTGCGCCGCATGCGGCCATCCCGGGGCGAGGACAGGGGAAAATCCGGATCGCTGTCAAGATAATTTTGTGCCGGAGTGCGCTGGGTCTGGATGAAACCATCCACGTTTAAAACCGGTATCAGGGCAACGTTGAGGTTTTCGATCAGGTACTGGTACAGGTGCTCATCCGTGGACCGCTCGGCGAGCAATTCCAGCAAGCCGGTCACCACTTCAGGCGACTGCCATTCCCGTGCATGAATGCCGCCGTTGATCAGAATGCTGCCTTCTTCACGATGATCGATGGTGAGTGCATCGGCATCGCTGATCAGGTACATGTAGATGTTGCGTTGACCGGACTCGGTGACACCAATTTGCTCACGGCGGATGAAATCGTGGCGGTTGGCGAGGTCGAAATGGCGCGTCATCAAGCCTTGATAGCTGCGAAATCCGGCGAAGGGAGTGGGTGTGTCCACCGGTATCGGCACCGGATAACCCAGTCCAAGGCGACCCGGACCAGCGGTCCAGCTGGTCAGATTCTGGGCCTGGCTGGGGCTGCTGAAACAGATCAGCAATGCCAGCAGGCCGAGTCCGCAGCGCATGCAGGCATTCACCGCCAATCCTCCTGCAGTTGGGCAATGAGTTTCAGTCTGGCTTGCAGCAAGTGATTGTCCGCATCGGCATCAGTTCGCAGCTGGTTCAGCTCCTCTGTGCTGAGTTTGCGCGCCAGTTGCATGGCTGCGGCTGCGCCATGGTCTGGATCCATGAGCAGTTGCAGCAAAGATCGATTATCGTTACGGGCACTGCTCAGCATCAGCATCCGATTGCGGGCAAGGTCCGCCACCACTGCAGCGGGGTGCTTCGAGGCGGCCTGGACGAGCACAGTGGTCATGCCATTGGAGCTGCCGTGCAGTGCCGCGATGGCCTGTGCCGGCGAGACTTCGGTAATCGTGTCAGCCATGCCTTGCAGATCACCGTTGCGCTTGGCTGCAGCGAACAGCAGGGCCGCAGGCACAGTGACAGCGTGCTTGTCTGGATTGCGAGACTGGCGTGCATCGAGCAACTCATGCGCCTGCCAGAAGCTGATGTCGTGGTTGTCGATGGCCAGCAACAACCATTGCTGATCACTCTCCGGGCTGGACTGCCACCACTCGATCAGCTGCGCAGTCGACAGCGCAGTTGTTTGCGAACAAATAGTCTGGTAATCCCACTGGTTCAGTACCCCACGGGCGGCGCTTGCGACTGGAAACGCAGCTTGAGCATGTGCGGGGTGATCCAGGTTTGTGCGCGTAACCTGCACTGTGAATGCAGTCAGTTGCGTCAGCACAGTGCGCATGCTGTCTTGCTGCGGCTGTTGTCTTTGCATGTTGACAAACTGCAGCAGGGCGGCTTCACGATAGGCCATTGGCACCGCACTATCGCCAGCGAATTGTTCGATCTGTGCCAGGGCTGCAGACGCTGCCAGGCCCCGCACGGACTGATTGATGGCCGAGGCCAGTGTGGTGGTCGCACCTGCCGTGCTGATTTGCAGGTGTTGCTCGGCGCTCAGGTGCATGGCAGGAGCATTGCCCGACCGCAGCCACACTGGGTCGACTGCTGATTGCACAGCGATGGCCGAATTGGGTTGTGTGCCGGGGGCGCCTCGGTCGGCTTGTGCCATTACTGAAGCGAGCGGATGCAGCATCAGCACTGTCAGTGCCAGCATTCGCGCTGGTGCGCCTGGGGTGTGGAGTAACGTGCGCATGACACCAATCTACTATAGGTGTCGTAATTTGTCCAGTGATTGAATTATTTCATTACCCGGGTCAAGCCGATGGCCTGCCTGGTCTTGTCCAGGTCATGGTCAATTCTTTCCAGTTCCTGCCACAGCGCCTGTTCGTTGCTGATCAGCTGTTGCTGCAGATGTTGTTGGATCGTACCTGGCGTGCTGGTCAGCATCGGCATGGCCTCGTCTACGTTGGTCTGGTGCAGCGGTGATGACAACTGCAAGCTGAACAGCAGTAACGCCAGCACGGCCACAATCGGTACCGAAATAGCCACAGTCTGCAGCAGTTTTCGGGGCAGGCTTTGAGTTTGCGCATGGCGCAGGCCAGACCAAAAACCTGATCTGGAGGTACCGCCATGCTGGCGCGGTGGCTGCTGCGACAAGGCAGCGCTGATGCGCTGTTGCAATGGGCTATGGCTACTGACGGAGAGCTTGGCGGCATCTAGGCGCAATCGGCGTTCCAGTTCATGCTGGTCCATGTTCATGGCAGTTTCCCGGGTGTTGTGGTGATGATAATGTTGTGCATACCTGACCTTTATGAGTGGTTCACTTTGCTCTGCAACTGCCGCCGTGCGCGCAGCAGGTTGACGCGCACCCAAACCCGTGAGCGTTGTTTGATGTTGGCGATTTCAGCACCACTGAAACCCTCGCCATAATGCAGCCACAGCAAATCAAAATACTGTCTGGATAACTGTTCACGCGCCAGCTGCCAGATGTTGTCTCGCAGCATCGAATCCATAGCGTCGGTGTCTGCAAGGTCTTGGTCACTGGTCTGGATCATCGAGCTTGAATCGGCGCTGATACCGGCAGCAACCCGCCCTGCGATACGATACAGCCAGGTCGAAAAGCGCCATCGCGAGCGGTAGCTGTGCAGGTGTTGCCAGGCGTTGATGAATGTGGTTTGCACAGCGTCCTCGGCATCAGCATGCTGCAGGCCGCGCAGGATCAGATAACGCAGCAGGCGGTCCTGATAATGCACAACCAATTGCTCGAAAGCGGGCACAGCGCCAGACTGTGCCCGCACGACGAGTTCGATTTCGCGTTGCTGATTCATGCACTGACATTGCTGATACAAATGCTGTCCGGAATGAATGCGCTGGTCAATCAAGGATGTCCAGCAGTTGTTGTACTGGCAGACCGACATCAAAGCGGGTGATGTTATCGATGTTGCTGATCTTGAGCTGGTTGAGCCAGTCCAGGTCCGCATCACCTGCTTCAGATTGCGCCAATGCCTTCAGCGACAGAATGCCCTGTGCGATGTTGGCAAGTGCGCTGGCGGCACCGCTGTTGGCACTGTGTGCTTCCACGCTGATGTTGATGGCAGCATCGGCATCGGCCACCACCAGTGCAAATTTCTCGACATTGCGAAACAGCGATGATTCCCAGGCACCGTGATCACCGAATACGGTATGTTTTGGGTTCATGCCACCTTGCACCAGCGCACGGTTGGCCTGGATTACAAGCAGATCCTGCGGTAGCGCGTCCATCTGAAATGAGCCTCGCTGCAAGAAACTGTCCAGTATGTCTTCAGCCGCTGTGATCAGCGTCTGATCATTCTCGCCGAAGGCCAGAAACAGCGTGTCACTGTCAATGTCATTGATGTGCAGCTTGTCAAGATTGATATCGATGTCATTGAAAGCATAGTAATTTCGACCATGCTTGCTCAGCAGGTCAACGGCATCATCCTGATCGAAAAGCTTGTCGATAATGGTGTCACGCATCAGCTGGGAGGTGGTTCCGTGTAAAACGATGGCGGGTTGCTGTTCAGCGCCGCTGCCAAATACGCTGATACCAGCAAGCTGATCGATCATCTCGGTGCCGAATTCTTCGCGCAGATCGTCCAGGGCTTCGCGCTCCAGCCATTGATACAGCTGGGCAGAGGCGCCGCCATTGCGCATGCGGTCAATATTGATGTGTAGATAAAAGGCCGAATCGGCAGCCGCCAGTGGTTGTGACTGTGGTTGTGGCTGAGTTTCCTGGGCCGGCAGGGTGGTGGATGAAAGGCCGAAGCCGGCCGCCAGCAGTGCAACAGCGGCAATGTGGTGTAATCGGGTAATGGTCATCACGGTTCTCCTGGTGGTTTGCCGACTTATAGCGACCATGGCGGGAAAATGTTACAGCGACTTTTGTCAGAACCTCAATGTGACCACTCAATACATGGCCGGGCTAGCCCGCATAGTGCATGAGGACGGACGTTCAGGTAAGAAAAGCGTATGCACACGAATAAGTTATAACGAAATTGATCGAAATTGCAAAAGTACAGTTTGTCCAATTCGGTTTTAGGAAAAATCTGCCGTCGTATTTTGGCACATCCTCCTTGAACCTTAGCCAGCTATGGCTCTGCGGACGATGCACCAAACTACTTTGGCAGATTTCCCCTAAAATCCGAATCCCTCATG
>JAJFKZ010000146.1 GCA_021772955.1 Gammaproteobacteria bacterium
AAATTGGTAGCGGGGGCAGGATTCGAACCTGCGACCTTCGGGTTATGAGCCCGACGAGCTGCCAGACTGCTCCACCCCGCACCAGACTCACTATTATGACGGCTTTATGAACTGCTTTCAAGCGCAATTCAGGCTTATTTCATAATAATTATGATTTACGCGGTCAGCGCCGCATCATCCAGCGCACTAAGCCTACCAGGCTTATGCTAATCCAGAAAATTTCGATGACAAACGATGCCCAGTTAAAGGTGTACAGCAGTGAAATCAGAATCAACACAGCACTGATACCGTTGAGCAGTGAATAAGTCAGTGATTGCGAACTGATCCTGTCGATCTGCAGGGCAAAGTAGGTCCCCAGCAGCATGGCCACACCGACCATCCCGACTACATCGTGCCAGCCGAAGCTGTTGAAATGGGCGCTCACTTTAGGTTCTGGCTCGCGCTCAAGCGTAGTCCGCCCACGCTCAGAAACTGGCCACGCAAAGGGCAATCAGGATATTGGCAAAAATGCCAAGCAACAGCTGGGCACTGCCGTTGAGCGTCAAAGCCGCACGAAAATCTGCCGGGACGATGATTGCTTCGTCGCTGTCCGGTTCATCGAAATACATCAGTTTGACCACGCGCAGATAGTAGAACGCCCCGATGACCGAAAACACCACCGCCAGCACCGCCAACCACACCATACCCGCATCCAGCACCGCCTGAATCACCAGCCACTTGGCAAAGAAACCAGCGAACACCGGTACACCGGCCAGGGAAAACATCAGCATCAGCATCATCAGAGCCAGCCATGGACTGCGCTTGTTCAGGCCCTTGTAATCGTCCAGGTTTTCAGCTTCAACTCCATGCTGCGACAAAAGAATTATGACCGCAAAAGCACCAGCAGACATAATCGCATAGACGATCGCATAGAACATGGACGCACTGAACCCCTGATCGGTGCCGGTAAGCAGGCCCAGCAGCATGAACCCCATGTGCGCAATGGTTGAATACGCCAGCATACGCTTGATATTGCTTTGTGCGATGGCGACCAGGTTACCCAACACAATTGACAGCGTGGCCAGCACCACCAACATGCTCATCCAGTGTTCCTGCATGTTGCCCATACCGTCACTGAGCAATCTTATGGCCATGGCAAAAGCGGCCAGTTTCGGCACCGAACTGATCAGAATCGTGACCGCCGCCGGGGCGCCTTCATACACATCCGGAATCCACATGTGCAACGGCACCACACCCAGCTTGAAGGCGATCCCAATGACCACAAAGATCAGGCCCAGCACCAATACGGTGTTGTTACCCATGCTGGTGATGTTAGCCACTTGTGCCAGACTCAAGGTACCAGTGACGCCGTAGATCATGGACAAGCCATACAGCAGCAAGCCCGATGCCAGCGAACCGAGCACAAAGTATTTCATGGCCGCTTCGGTGGCGCGCTTGTCGTCGCGTCGCAGCGCCACCAGCGCATAGGAAGGTAACGCAATCAGCTCCAGACCCAGGTACACGGTGAGCATGCTCGCTGACGAAATCAGCACCATGGCACCAAGCAACATGAACAAACTGAGCACGTGGTATTCCAGAATCGCCATCTTGAATACGCGCAAGTATTGACGCGCATAGATAAAAATGGCGCCGAGCAGGATAAAGGCAGTCAACTTCAAGACATCAGCCATCTGATCACGCACGAACGCGGCATTGAAGGCATAGTCCACTGCAGAAGGATTGCTGTCATCCCAGCCGAGCAGAATAATCGCAGCGAAAACCAGTGTCATCACGGACATGAAGCTGATCAGCCCCTGGCGATCGCGCGGCAGCCACAGGCCGACCAGCATGATGACGCAGGTCATGAACAGTATGAACAACTCCGGCAAAGCCAGCATTAAATCGACAGCAGTCATGATCCAGACACCTTGGACAGCGCAATATGAGACAGCAGCTGTTCCACTGACGGCTGCATCAATTCAACCAGCGGATTTGGCCACACGCCGAGCAGCAAGACTGCCAGCGCCAGAATACCGAGAATGGCAAATTCGCGCTTGTTCAGATCCTGCATTTCCGCCACCGCCTTGTTCTTGATGTCGCCAAAGAACACGCGCTTGACCAGATACAAACTGTAGCCAGCAGAGAGGATCAGCGTCAGTGCTGCCAGCGCGGCATACCAGAAATTGGCTGCAAACGATGACAAAATCACAAAAAATTCTCCGACAAAGCCGCTGGTTCCAGGCAGGCCGGTGTTGGCCATGAAAAACAACACAGCAAACGTGGCAAACCAAGGCATGCTGATGGCCACGCCGCCATAGTCTCTGATTTGTCGCGAGTGCGTGCGATCATACAAAACCCCCACGCACAAGAACAAGGCGCCGGAAATAAAGCCGTGCGATATCATCTGCACCATGCCACCAGTCAGACCCATGTTCGCAGCGTCGGTAACACCGGCTTCGCGCACAATCGAGACCACCACGAAGAAGCCCAGAGTAGCGAAGCCCATGTGGGCGATTGAGCTGTAGGCGATGAGTTTTTTCATGTCCAGCTGCACCAACGCCACCAGCCCGATGTAGACGATGGCAATCAGTGACAAGGCAATGATCAGCCAGTCCAGCGCGGCGCTGCCATCGGGTGTGATCGGCAAACTGAAACGCAAGAAACCGTAGCCACCGATCTTCAGCATGATCGCAGCCAGAATCACCGATCCACCCGTGGGCGCCTCCACGTGCGCATCCGGCAACCAGGTGTGTACCGGCCACATTGGAACTTTCACGGCAAAGGCGATGAAAAACGCCATGAACAGCCATTTTTGAGCTTGCAGGCTGAGCGGAAAATCATGCCAAGCAAGAATATCAAAGCTGCCTGACTGCAAATACAGCCAGATCAGCCCCACCAGCATGAACACCGAACCAAAAAACGTGTAGAGGAAGAATTTCAGTGTCGCATAAACCCGTCGCTCACCACCCCAAATGCCGATAATCAGAAACATCGGGATCAGCATGGCCTCGAAGAAAATGTAGAACAGCATGCCGTCCAATGCCACAAACACACCGACCATCAGCCCTTGCAGCAACAGAAAAGCCGCCATGTATTGGGCCACTCGCTGCTGGATTGATGTCCAGCTGGCCACGACCACAATCACGCCGAAGAAACAAGTCAACAATACCAGCGGCATGGAAAAGCCATCCACCCCCAGATGGTAGTGAATATTGAAGGCCTCGATCCAGGGCATTTTCTCCACGAATTGCATGGCTGCCGTGCTGCTGTCGAAGCCGCCGTACAAAGGCACGCACAAGGCCAGCGCACCGAGCATAAGCAACAGTGCCAACCAGCGTGCCAGAACCGGCCGCTGATCACCAGCGGCAAGCACCAGCGCAGAGCCAAACAAGGGCAGCCAGATCAATAGTGATAACAAATGCACTGAATAAGCTCCCTACTCAGGCCAGAATGATGTAAGTGAAAATAAGCATGATCAGGCCAACGATCATGGCAAACGCGTAATGATACAAATAGCCCGACTGCAGATAGCGCAGCAGGTTGGAAAACCAGCCCACCACTGCGGCCGATCCATTGACCATGAGATTGTCGATCACCGCAACATCGCCGAAGCGCCACAAGCCATATCCCAACTTGCTGCCACCTCGTGCGAACACGGCCTGATAGGCCTCATCAAACCAGTACTTTTTCTCCAGCACCAGCACCAGTGGTGAAAACCGCTGCCGGCACCAAATGGCCAACTCCGGCTTCCAGTACCAGATTGCCACAGCCAAACTACTGCCCAGCGCCACCAGCCAGAACACCGGCGTGGTAAACGCATGCAAGGCCATTGCCAACGGGCCATGAAAATGCTCACCGATCTCGGCCACCACATCATGATTGGCAGCCACATAAATGGCATCACCAAAGAAGTTGCCGAACAACATCGGTTCAATCGCGATATAGCCGATCAAAAGCGATGGTATGGCCAGCAGGATCAATGGCACTGTCACCACCCATCCCGGCTCGTGCACATGCTCCTGAATTGACTTTTCCATGCGCGCTTCGCCATGAAAAACCAAAAACAGCAAACGCAATGAATACATGGCGGTCACCACCACACCCAGCAATACACACCAATAGGCAAAATCCGCGCCAGGTCGGCTGGCCAGCTGCACCGCCTCGATGATGATGTCCTTGGAATAGAAGCCAGAAAACAACGGCACGCCCATCAGTGCCAGCGAACCCACCCAGGCGGTCGCAAATGTGATCGGCGTGTACTTGCGCAAGCCACCCATTTCACGCATGTCCTGACGGTGATGCAAGGCAATGATCACTGAACCGGCGGCCAGAAACAGCAGTGCCTTGAAAAAAGCATGGGTCATCAGATGAAAGATCGCTGCGCTGTAGGCCGACGCACCCAGCGCCACGGTCATGTAGCCCAGCTGCGACAAAGTCGAGTAGGCAATCACCCGTTTGATATCATTTTGCACCAGGCCGACCATACCCATGAAGAGTGCAGTAATCGCTCCAATCACCAGCACAAAACTCAGCGCCGCCTCGGACAGCTCGAACAATGGCGACATGCGCGCCACCATGAAAATGCCGGCGGTAACCATGGTCGCGGCGTGGATCAACGCGGAAATCGGCGTTGGGCCTTCCATCGAATCGGGCAGCCAGACGTGCAGCGGTGCCTGCGCCGATTTACCCATGGCGCCAATGAACAGACAAATGCAGATAAAGGTCAGCAAGGCCCACTCGACGCCAGGAAAAATGCTGATGGTCTGCGCTGTGGCCTGCGGAGCGCGGGCAAAAACTTCGGCGTAATCCAGACTATCAAAACTGACCATGATCGCAGCGATACCGATCAGAAAGCCGATATCACCAACACGGTTGACCAGAAACGCCTTGAGATTGGCAAAAATCGCCGACTCTTTCTTGAACCAGAAGCCGATCAGCAAATACGAGACCAGGCCCACCGCTTCCCAGCCAAAGAACAGTTGCAGAAAATTATTCGCCATGACCAGCATGAGCATGGCAAAGGTGAACAAGGCGATGTAGCTGAAAAAGCGCTGATAGCCGGGATCATCGTGCATGTAGCCAACGGTGTAAATATGCACCATCAGCGACACGAATGTCACCACCGTCATCATCACCACGGTCAACGAGTCGATCAAAAAACCGATTTCAATGTTTAGATTACCGGTCACCGCCCAGGTATAAACCGAGGTATTGATTGGCGCCATACCATCGAACACGATCAGCTTGAACACATACAGCGACAGCAAAAACGAGACCGCAACCGACAGGATGGTCAGCCAGTGGGCGCCAGTGCGACCGAGCTGACGACCAAACAATCCGGCGAGCACGGCGCCGAACAGCGGTGCGAGCGGAATCAACAACAGGATGAAAAAGATGTCTGTGTTCATATCAGCCTTGTAAGTCATCCATGTCTTCTACGTTGATGCTGCTGCGATTGCGAAACAGCACCATTAATATAGCCAGCCCTATGGCCGCTTCGGCGGCCGCAACCGTCAGAATGAAGAACACAAAAACCTGGCCATCCAGGTGTCCATGAAAGCGCGAAAAGGCAACAAAGTTCATGTTCACCGACAGCAGCATCAACTCGATGGCCATGAGCAAAATGATGATGTTCTTGCGGTTCAGAAATATCCCCGCCACGCTGAGACTGAACAAAATGCCACCGAGAGCGAGAAAATGCGCCAGGGTCAGACTCATGCTTCGTCCTCCTCTTGTTGATCCGCAACCACACTGGGCATGCTGACGATGCGTACACGATCCTCACGCCGGGTGCTGACTTGACGCGATGGATCCTGGTAGCGCGCCTGCGGTTTGCGCCCCAGATGGGTGAGAGCAATCGCTGCCACGATCCCCACCAGCAGGATCACAGCGGCAATTTCAAACGGGTAAAGATAAGCGGTATACAAGCGTTCGCCCAGCATCGCGGTGTTGCTTCCGGCATCAGTCTGGCCAGGCAGCAGCGGTAATTTTTCCGCGCCTTTGGTCCAGATCACGAACATCAGCTCGCCCGCCATGATCAGCGCCACGATAATGCCGACCGGAAGATAACGGGCAAAGCCTTCGCGCACTCTCTCGCTGTTGATGTCCAACATCATGACCACAAACAAAAACAGCACCATGACTGCGCCGACGTAGACCAGCACCAGCGTGATGGCCAAAAACTCAGCTTCCAGCAGCATCCAGATGGCGGCACTGGAAAAGAACGCCAACACCAGAAACAATGCGGCATACACCGAATTGCGCACGGTAATCACCGCCAGTGCAGACAAGGTCAGCACGGTGCTGAATAAATAAAAAACCAATTCAATGATAGTCATTTCAGCCAGTCAGATTGTGATTATCGGTACGCCGCATCTTGGCGTCTGGCGGCAGCGATGCTCGCCTCGAAACGATCGCCCAATGCCAATAATTGCTGCTTGTTGACGATGTTTTCGCCGCGATTCTCAAAGTGGTATTCATGAAAATCGGTTTCGACAATGGAATCCACCGGACAGGACTCTTCACAAAAACCACAATATATGCACTTGAACAGATCAATGTCATAGCGTGTGGTGCGGCGCGTACCATCATCGCGCTGCTCGGAATCGATCGTTATTGCCAGCGCTGGACACACCGCCTCACAGAGCTTGCAGGCGATGCAGCGTTCTTCGCCATTGGGATAGCGACGCAACGCATGCAAGCCTCGAAAACGATTCGACTTGGGCGTTTTCTCTTCCGGGTAATTGAGCGTCACCTTGGGCTGCAACATGTGCCGCCAGGTCACAGCCAGCCCCTGGAACAGCTCAACCAGCATCAGTGAACGTAAATAATTGGTCATTGCAGTCATGTCAAAGCGCCTCAAGCACCACGTTCAATCCAGCCCAGCAGCACCATCAGTGCCGCCACGACCACCCAGACAATGGTTAGCGGAATCAGCACCTTCCAGCCCAGACGCATGATCTGATCATAACGATAGCGCGGGAATGTGGCCCGAAACCACAGAAACATAAACATGAAAAATACCGTCTTGGCCAGGAACCAGCCAATGCCGGGCGTGGCCAGCATGGTGTTTCCAAGCATCGGCACATTTTCAAACGGCGACAGCCAGCCACCGGCGAACAGCAGTGCAGTCAGGGCCGAAATCAGTATCATGTTGGCGTATTCGGCCAAAAAGAACACCGCAAACGCAGCACCAGCATACTCAACGTGGAACCCGGCCACGATTTCTGATTCACCTTCTGCCACATCGAATGGGGCACGATTGGTCTCGGCCACACCAGAGATGAAATACACCACAAACATCGGCAGCAAGGGTAGCCAGAACCAGTCAAAAATACCGCCCTGCTGTGCCTGCACAATGCCTTTCAAGCTGATGTCCCCGGCGGCGATAAGCACACAGACCAGCGCAAAACCCATGGCTATTTCGTAGGAAATAATCTGTGCCGCCGAACGCATTGCGCCAAGAAACGCATACTTGGAGTTGGATGCCCAACCCGCGACGATAATGCCATACACGCCCATCGAGGTCAGCGCCAACACGTACAACAGGCTGGCGTTGATGTCGGCAAGAATCATCCAGTCACTGAACGGTACCACCGCCCAGGCTGCCAGCGCCGGCCCCAGCGTCAACACTGGCGCCAGGTAAAACAGAAAGCGGTTGGCATTGGCCGGTAAAATGATCTCCTTGAACAGCAGCTTGAACACGTCCGCAAACGGCTGCAGCAGACCCCACGGCCCCACCCGGTTAGGACCAACACGCGACTGCATGTAGCCTATGACCTTGCGCTCGGCATAGGTGTAATAAGCCACCGTCAATGTAATCGGTATGATGATGATGAAAATCTTCAATACCGTCCAGGCCAGGGTTTGCAGTGCTTGCATGTCAATCATTTCTGCTGCTCCCCATGAGCATCGTCAAGATTGTGATCTGTGGGCAGGGATTGCACGGTTACGGCACCAAACGCAGCGCCCAACTCGGCCGCCAGTGCGGTAGTCAGAGCGATCCAGGCACAACCCGGTGCTATGCGCTGATCAGCAATGATCCGCGCCTTGGCCTGCAAGTCACCTTGTACCACCAGCACCGCGTCCTGATCGTTGAGCTTGAGTTTGCGCAATTCTTGCGGATGCACGAGAACATCGCGCTCTTGCACCTGATGCACACTGTCGGCCAGCGGCTTGCTGTGTCGACAAAGCTGATCCACGCGCACCATCGGCAACTCACTGATGCGGCTGAGCTGCTTGCTGGACCGTGCTTTGGCCGCACTCAACGAGGATGGCTTTTGCGGTAACTGCTGCAAGCAACCAGCAGCTGCGTTGTCGTCATCAGCTAGTTGCTTCAGCACGGCGGCCAGTTCAGCACTGACCGACTGTGCATCGTTCCAGTGCCGTAGTCCAGTTACTGAGGTCTGCGTATCATCACCATCGGCATGCAGCAAATCCGCCAGCATGCGCGCGACTTTCCAGCCCGGTCGTGCAGCGCCTGACAATTTGCCGACAGCTGCAAAATCGTGCTGTTGTCCATCGATGTTGATGGCCGTGCCACCGGTTTCCAGCGCATGCGCCACCGGCAACACGATGTCGGCCAGTTGCTGCAAGTGCTCATGCTCAAACGCCGTCAGGGCGATGACCACATCGGCCTGCTCACAGGCCTGACGCAACAAGTCCGGTCGTACCGTATCCAGCAGCGGATCCAGCGAATGCAACAGCAAGACCCGGGCTGGCCGATCAACCAGTTGCTGCAAGCCCTGCATCCGGTTGGTGGCGGCATGGGCATGCAGCAGTTCCGCTGCTGCGGTGTTACTGCCAGCGGTCAGCACCATCAAGCTGCTGTTACTGGCCTCGGCGATCAATCGCAGCAAATACTGCAGCAATGCAGCTTGCGGATGCATTGCCAGCTGCTGCGCAGCGATGACCACACTGCGTTCACCGGACGACAAGCGCGCGGCAATCTGCTCGTGCTCAGGCGTCACTTTGATGGCTTTCAGCAGCGACTTGAAACCGGTTTTGTCGGCATAATCCGGCTGCAGCGCCAGCAGTATACCTGCCAGTTCCTGCAGCCAGCGATCCGGCGCGCTGATCAGTTTATGCTCCAGCTTGCAGTACCAGTCAACATCCACGGCGGTTATCGAGGCAAGGCTCGCGCCATGCCGGCGCTGCGCCTGACGCAGACGGTGCGCCAGCAGCGGTTGATCGTGGTGAATGCGGCCGCCAACCAGTAAGCCGGCATCGCACTGATCCAGTGCCGCCAGAGGCAGGTTGCCATGCGACCAGGACTGCGCCTGCGCATCATCGGTGTAGAGCCGATAGTCAACCTGACCACCCTGCAAGTTGGCCAGTTGCACAAATGCCAGGTGCTCCTCACCCAGCAACTGCGGTGATAGCACTATTTGCAGATCCGGGCCGGCCGCTTGCATGGCCTCGGCAGCGCTATGCAATGCCTGCTCCCAGCTCACCTGCTGCCAGCGACCGTCCTGCCGTAACTGCGGCTGCAGCAAGCGCTGCTGATCATACAAACCAAAATGACTGTAGCGATCGCGGTCCGCCAACCAGGTCTCATTAATCGACTCATGATCGCGTGGAACAGCACGCATCAGCTCACCGCGGCGAGTGTGATACCAGACCTGGCTGTGCAGACTATCGTGCAGCGCAAGAGCTGGTCTGGCCAGCATCTCCCAGGCACGGGCGCGGAACCGGAACGGCTTGTTGGTGAGCGCGCCGACCGGGCACAGATCAATGATATTACCGGACAATTCCGAGTCGATACTTTTCTCGATGTAGGTGCTGATCTCGGTTTTCTCGCCACGCCCTATGGTGCCCAGCTCGTTGCTGCCGGCGATCTCATCCAGAAACCTCACACAACGCGTGCAATGTATGCAGCGGGTCATCTCGGTGCTGATTAACGGCCCGATGTTCTTGTCCTTGACCGAGCGCTTGCGCTCGGTGAAACGCGAAACCGAACGGCCATAGCCCATGGCCAGGTCCTGCAGCTCACACTCACCGCCCTGGTCGCAAATCGGACAGTCCAGCGGGTGATTAATGAGCAGGAACTCCATGACGTTCTTTTGCGCATCGCGGGCACGGCAGGATTCGGTAAACACTTTCATGCCGTCAGCCACCGGGGTGGCACAGGCCGGCAGCGGCTTGGGCGCTTTTTCCACGTCCACCAGACACATGCGGCAGTTGGCGGCAATGCTGAGTTTGCGGTGATAGCAAAAACGCGGAATATCGATGCCAATGCTATCCGCAGCCTCGATGATCATCGAGCCTTTGGCCACCTCGACCGGCTTGCCATCGATCTCGATGGTCACGGTATTCGATTGCACCTGAGCATTCATGCTGCTGCCCCCGGAGTCTGCTCGACCATGGCTCGGCCATGCTCAATATAGTATTCAAATTCGTGCCAGAAATGCCTGAGCATACCCTGCACTGGCCAGGCTGCCGCCTCACCAAAGGCGCAGATGGTATGGCCTTCGATCTGTCCGGCGGCAGCGCGCAGCAATTCCAGATCACTGTGTTGCGCCTGACCCGCAAGAATGCGTTGCAGTACCCGGTACATCCAGCCAGTGCCTTCACGACACGGTGTGCATTGCCCACAGCTCTCGGCCATGTAAAAACGCGCAATGCGGGCACACGTATTGACCATACAGGTGGTTTCGTCCATCACCACCACGGCCCCCGACCCCAGTCCGGAACCGGCCTTGGACAGGCTGTCAAAATCCATGTTCAGCTCCAGCATGGTCGCTGCCGGCAGCACCGGCATGGATGAGCCGCCGGGAATCACGGCTTTCAGTTTGCGCCCTTTCCAGACCCCGCCGGCGAGTTCCAGCAATTTGGCAAATGGCGTGCCCAGCGGCACTTCGTAATTGCCTGGCTTTTCCACATGCCCGGAAACCGAAAAGGTTTTTGGGCCACCGTTGTTGGGAATGCCAATAGTCAAAAACCAGTCCGCACCATGGCGCATGATGGCCGGCACGGAAGCCAGGGTTTCCGTGTTGTTGATGGTGGTCGGCTTGCCATAAATGCCAAAATTGGCCGGGAACGGCGGTTTGAAGCGCGGCAAGCCCTTCTTGCCTTCCAGGGACTCCATCAGTGCAGTTTCCTCGCCACAGATGTAAGCCCCAGCACCGAGCAGGTTGTAAATATCAATATCAATCCCCGAACCAAGCACATTCTGGCCCAGATAGCCAGCCGCATAGGCCTCCGCGAGCGCCTGTTCGATACGCTCGAAAGGCTCATGATGAAACTCGCCGCGCAGATAGTTATAAGCAACCGTCGCCCCCATCGAGTAGGCGGCAATGGCCATGCCTTCGATCACCGCATGCGGATTGAAGCGCAGAATATCACGATCATGACAGGTGCCCGGCTCAGACTCATCGGAGTTGCACAACAGGTATTTCTGACCTGGTGCCGAGCGTGGCATGAAACTCCACTTCAGACCGGTAGGAAAGCCAGCGCCACCACGGCCGCGAAGTGCCGATGCCTTGACCGTTTCGATCACTTGCTCGGGGGGCGTCTTGTCCTTGAGAATTTTTTCCCAGGCCTGATAACCGTCGCGCTGCCGGTAGGATTCCAGCGTCCACGGAGTGGCATCTGATTGCCGGTCGAAATTGAAACAAACGTTATGTGCAGACATAAACATCAATCCTGTTTGCCTGGTCCGGCATGCTCAGTCGGTTCTGACAAGCCAGCAAGAATGACGTCAATGCGCTCGGGAGTGAGATGCTCATGGTAATGGCCATCGACAATCATCACTGGCGCACCGATGCAGGCGGCGACGCATTCCTCTTCAATCTTCAGGGTAATGCGCCCATCAGCGGTGGTTTCACCCAACTTGATGCCCAGTTTCTTTTCAACGTAAGCAACTGTGTCCTGCGCACCGCGCAGCATGCAGGATATGTTTGTGCAGATGGAGATCTTGTGCTTGCCTACCGCAGCGGTTTCCAGCATCGAATAAAAAGTCGCGACTTCATAGACCCAGACCGGCGGCACATCCAGATAACTGGCCACAGCATCCATTTGTGCAGTACTGAGCCAGCCAGTACCGGACTCCTGCACTGTAAACAGTGCCTGGATGATGGCCGAGCGTTGGCCTTGCGGCCCGTCAGGAAACTTGCTGCGCCAGTGGTCAATACGCGCACAAACCTGCTTGCCGAGCAGCGTCACGGCCTCAGTTCGAGCCAGGTTTGCGGTGTCAGTTGCTGTAGTCATCGATCAATCTCGCCTAGCACGATATCCTGGGTACCGATCATGGCCGGCACATCAGCCAGCATGTGGCCGCTGAGCATCTCGTTCATGGACGACAGATGCACAAAGCCAGGTGCACGCAAATGCACTCTGAATGGCTTGTTGCTGGCATCGGAAATCAGGTAGCAACCAAATTCGCCCTTGGGCGCTTCCACGGCTGCATAGGTTTCTCCCTCGGGCACGATGTAGCCCTCGGTAAACAGTTTGAAATGGTGGATCATGGCTTCCATGTCATGCTTCATTTCTTCCCGAGTGGGCGGCACCACCTTGAAATTTTTCGGCATCACCGGGCCCGGATGCTGGCGTAGCCAGAGGATGCATTGCTGGATGATGCGTTTGGATTGGCGCATTTCTTCGATGCGCACCAGGTAGCGATCGTAACAATCACCGTTGACGCCCAGCACGATGTCAAAGTCGACTTCGTCGTAACAGGCATAGGGCTGATGTTTGCGCAGATCCCACTGCACTCCAGAGCCACGCAACATGGGGCCAGTAAAACCCAGCTGCAAAGCTCGCTCAGGCGCTACCACCCCAATGCCGACCGTGCGCTGTTTCCAGATGCGGTTGTCGGTCAAAAGCGTTTCGTAATCATCCACGCGGCGCTCAAAATCGTCGCAAAAGGCCTGCAGAAAATCGAGTAAAGAGCCTTCACGCCAGGCGTTTACGCGGCGTAGATCCTTGCCTTTGGTCCAGCGGGTTTCCAGCCGTTTCGGCATCGTTTGCGGTAGATCGCGATAGACACCGCCAGGCCGGTAGTAAGTGGCATGCATGCGCGCCCCACTGACCGCTTCATAGCAATCCATCAACTGCTCACGCTCACGGAACGCGTACAGAAACACGGTCATGGCGCCCAGATCCAGCCCGTTTGTTCCCACCCACAACAAGTGATTGAGGATGCGGGTAATTTCATCGAACATGGTGCGAATGTACTGGGCCCGCTTCGGCACGTCGATGCCCAGTAGCTGCTCGATTGCCCTTACGTAGGCGTGCTCGTTGCACATCATCGAAACATAATCAAGCCGATCCATGTAGCCGATGGAGTGATTGAACGGCTTCGACTCGGCCAGCTTTTCGGTCGCCCGATGCAGCAGGCCGATGTGCGGATCAGCCCGCACCACGGTTTCGCCATCCAGCTCCAGGATCAGCCGCAGCACGCCGTGCGCCGCGGGGTGTTGCGGCCCGAAGTTCATCGTGTAATTGCGAATCTCAGCCATGCCTCAGCAGCTTCCGGTCAGGTCGTTAAAAGAGATGCTCATGCTTCAGTATCCTGCCCATCTGCAAGATTGTGGTCAGTTTGCACATAGCGCGAATCACGCCGCACCACACGCGGCACGGTGACCCTCGGCTCGATTTCAACAGTATCGTAAATCACCCGGCGTTGGGTTTCGTCATAGCGCACGGTGACGTTGCCAATGAGCGGATAATCCTTGCGGAACGGATGGCCAACAAAGCCGTAATCGGTCAGAATGCGACGCAGATCCGGGTGACCTTCGAAGACGATACCGAACAGATCAAAAGCTTCACGCTCATACCAGTTCGCGCTGTTCCAGATTTCCACCAGTGTAGCCAGTATAGGCATGGGTTGCAGCGGCGGAAAACAACGCAGACGCAGCCGCCGGTTGTGTTTCAGCGACAGCAAATGCACCACCACGGCGAAGCGATTTTCCACCTCCGCTGATTCGGGCCGATGGGCCCAGTCAAAACGTCCGGGACCCAATGCATCGACGCCACGACTGAAACCTTCGCTGCTGGCTTGTTCGGTTTCCCATTCATCGTTGCCGTAGCCCAGGTAATCCACACCGCACAAATCAATCAGTTGCTGGAACGCCAGGCGTTCGTCGTCGCGCAGCTTCTGCGCCACAAATTGCCAATGCTCAGCGGGAACTTCCAGTGTCAGCTGGCCGACCCGATTGCTGCTGATCTTGACGTCTTGATCAGCGAACAATTCGCGCAGTATCTGCTCGGTGGTAGGCGCTATTTCATTCATATCAATTGTTCATCCCGTTGCGCGTCTTCAAGCACGGGCTATGCTGTTGGTACGTCGGATTTTCTTTTGCAACTGCAAGATCCCATAAACCAGAGCTTCTGCGGTCGGCGGGCATCCGGGCACATAGATATCGACCGGCACGATGCGATCGCAACCACGCGTGACTGCGTAGGAATAATGGTAGTAGCCGCCACCGTTGGCACAAGAACCCATGGAAATAACCCACTTGGGGTCAGCCATCTGATCGTAGACCTTGCGCAGCGCAGGAGCCATTTTGTTGACCAGAGTGCCGGCCACGATCATCACATCTGCTTGTCTGGGACTGGGCCGAAACACCACCCCGAAGCGATCCAGATCATATCTGGCAGCACCAGCATGCATCATTTCTACTGCGCAGCAGGCCAGTCCAAAAGTCACTGGCCACATCGAGCCGGTGCGCGCCCAGTTGATCAGCGCATCAGCCGAGGTGGTCGCAAAACCACGGTTCATCAATGGGTTGTTGTCGGCGTCAGGACGCAGGATGTCATCCACTGCATTCATCGGCAAAGACTGGTTCACTGCTGCTACCATTCCAGCGCTCCTTTCTTCCACTCGTAGATGAAACCCACCACCAGCAAGCCGAGAAACACCAGCATCGCCCAGAACCCCGGCCAGCCGATTTTCTCCAGCACCACCGCCCACGGAAACAGAAAGGCAATTTCCAGATCAAAAATAATGAACAAGATGGCAACCAGGTAATAACGCACGTCAAACTTCATGCGTGCATCTTCAAAGGCCTCGAAACCGCATTCATAAGCAGACAGTTTGTCATCGCTGGGACGTTTCGGACCCAGCACAGATCCAATCACCACCAGCGCGATACCCATCCCGGCAGAGATGATCAGAAACAACAGAATTGACCAATATTCAGTAAGCATAGTGCGTATTACCATTGCCTTCAGTTAGCTGTTCCGCAAGCTGTACAAAGCGGGTCTTCAAGTCCGTGAATCAGTGTTCTTCCAGGCCACGGCCTGGTTGAACTCCTTGCACGCGAGCCGACCTATATGACCAGACTCGGGCGTACCGTATACCAAATGCACCTGCCCCTGCTGATCAGCTCTGGCACAGACCGGGCAGGTGGCAAATCCATGGCACATTTGCGCAGCATATTGTCATGGTGCCGACGGCCGGACTCGAACCGGCACGGCTTGCGCCACTGCCCCCTCAAGACAGCGTGTCTACCAATTCCACCACATCGGCCAAACAATTGCTACGCAGAGTCCATGCCCTGGGACCGGCTGCACCGGCACCCCATCCCAGCCATGGTTAAAAATCAGTTGCCGTCGTCTTGCTGTTCACCAGCCCCGACATTGACGCTATCCGATGCCGCAGCTGGATCAGCAGCAGGCAGTTCAGCGCCGTTGTCGTTTTGATCTACCGTCGGCAAATCATCACCCGTGGCCACATCGCCAGATGCGTCTTCAACTGGCAAATCATCAGCGCTGAACATGTTTTCATCAGCAGTCCCTGAATCACCGGGCAAGCCCGTGACCACGGAGTCCATGACACTGTTCTGACTGTTGTCCGTGATACCAACACCACGCGCAACCATCACCGCCATGGCCAGCGCAATGGCAAAAAACAGCGCTGCCATGACACCGGTGGTGCGGGTCAGAAATGAACCGGCACCACGCGCACCGAACACTGTACCAGAGGCCCCGCTACCGAAGGCAGCACCCGTGGTGGCGCCAGCGCCACGCTGCAACAAGATCAGCGCAATCATGCCGATTGCGATCAGTACCAGAATAATGGTCAAGATTGTCAAGCTATTCATAAGTTTTTTCGTTCATCAGGCAGTTCAACCGCCATAGTCATGCGCCATTGTATCAGTCGGGCAATCAGCGCTCAGCCCGCATTGCAAATTTCCATGAACTGATCGGCATGCAGCGCTGCACCCCCAATCAATCCGCCGTCAATATCCGTCTGGACAAACAAATCAGCGGCATTGTCAGGCTTGACACTGCCGCCGTAGAGTATTTGTATCTGACCGGCTATTCTAGCATCGACATCAGCAATTGTCTGCCTGATGAAGGCATGCACCTGTTGCGCCTGCTCCGGGCTGGCCGACTTGCCGGTACCAATCGCCCAAACCGGCTCATAGGCCAGCACTGCAGTAGCAAACGCGCCGATACCAGCCCGGTCGATCACCGCTTGCAATTGCCGCGCGATGATGACCTCGGTCAATTCGCGTTCGTGCTGCTCTGCAGTTTCGCCCATGCACAAGATCGGCCGCAGGCCTGCACGCTGTGCAATCACAAATTTTTCCGCCACCAGCGCATCGCTTTCCGCATACAACTCACGGCGCTCGGAGTGCCCCACCAAGACATAACCACAACCAGTTTCACTGAGCATATCAGCCGAAACTTCACCGGTGTAGGCACCTTGCTCATGCTCGCTGAGGTTTTGCGCCCCCAGTAACAGGCGCTGGTCGCCAATCAATTCTGCTGCCAGACTCAGGTACGGAAATGGCGGCAGCAGCAACACATCAACCTGTTCTGGCAAATCTTCCTTATCCAGCAGGTTGCTGATGATGTTGCGCAACAGCGCAGCATTGCCGTGCATCTTCCAGTTACCGGCCACCAGCTGTCGTCGCGGCGCTTGATCTTGCTGTGCATTCGTCATAATGTGTATCCAGGTTAAGCCAGATCGGGACATTCAACAGTACGGACCGGAATCAAACAGCCGTGCTACCAGCACCGGCTTCGGCGCGCTGGTAGCAGCATTACTCCGATCACCGACCAAGCTCGGCCAGCGCCATCACTCCCGGCCGATCATTTTATCCGACCCGGAATCATCTTGCCATGAACAGTTCGAGCATGTCCTCAAATCAGACCGCAGTCAAGCCCGCAAGTACGCCAGCAAAGACCGCGTTGATCACCGGAGCATCGGCCGGCATCGGTGCCGAATTTGCGCGCCAACTGGCGGCGCGCGGCTATGATCTGGTGTTGACTGCGCGCCGGTTGGATCGTTTGCAGCAATTGGCGGATGATCTGCATGCCAAACACGGCATCAAAACCAGCTGCATCGCTGCCGATCTGGCCGATCCCGGTGCCGTGGGACAACTGATGGCCAGCATGGCTGCCAAGCAGCTGCAAATTGACACGCTCATAAACAATGCCGGCTACGGCGTGCCCGGCGAGCTGACCAGCGTGGACTGGGACAGCCACCGGAAGTTCATGCAGGTACTGGTCATGGCGGTGATCGAGCTCTGTTATCAACTACTGCCGGGCATGCAGCAGCGCGGCCATGGCCGCATCGTCAACGTCGCCTCACTGGCCGGGCTGGTGCCAGGCACCGCCAGTCACACACTGTACTCGGCCAGCAAGGCGTTTTTGATCAAACTGTCGGATTCGCTGGCGCTGGAAAATGAAGCTGCCGGTATCAAGGTGCAGGCGCTGTGTCCGGGCTTCACCTACAGCGAATTCCACGATGTCACCGGCAGTCGCGAGCTGGTCTCACGCATGCCCGGCTACATGTGGATGCAGGCCGAGGACGTGGTACGGATTTCCTTGCGGGCGCTGGACCAGGCAGATGCGCCAGTGCTGGTGGTGCCAGGCCGGGTCAACCGCATGCTGGCGCGCATCGCCGCCTGGCTGCCGCATCGGCGCGCACTGAACCTGGTACGCAAGCGCAGCCGCAAATACCGGCAACAGGATTAACCCCAAGCCTGTTGAGTTAAGACTTGGCACCCTGTAGGAGCGTGCTCGCACACGATTGATTTAGATACCAGAGTCTTGCTCATCATCGCCTGCAAGCAGGCTCCTACCTAAAGTGACCTAACTAAACAGTATTGGGAGTAACCCGCATAGTTTATGAAGAAGAACAGTTAAACCAGCAGGCAAACAGCAAACCTATCAACAGACTCGTGGTTGTGTTTGCTCCTCCCCGTTGCTGGAGAAGACACTTCTTTTAGTCATAATTGAGCCGGAAGAAGTCTGTGCGTGTCACGGTGAGAACATCACTAATCGAAAGCAAGGAAAATCTCGAATCACTAATGCTGTCGAACTCAATGCCAAAGCTTAGCATCGGGCCTGCAGAAAAACTCAAAATACAATCCGGCGATTGTTCCGAGCCCCGCACGAAATCGCAACTGATCACCGGGTCAACTGCAGTGAATGCCAATCCCTGCAGTATAGGATAGCTGACCGTCAACAAGACGTCGCCGACAACTGCATCAGGAAAGCTGGTTATTGATCGATCGCCCACAACAACCACACTGGCAAAGTCTTGAGCGCTGCTGCCAAAGCCAGAGCCTTGCGTGCTGACACTCAACCAGACCCCGGTCAGATTCGGCAAAAACAAATTCGGTTGCTCCGGATCAAACGCAAACGCCGCATTGCCCCAATAGGTTGGGTAAATCTCGGTGGGTTCACTGTCATCTACGCTGAATGTTGCCTGACTGCGGCCGCTGAACTCCAGCGTGATCTGGCCTACTGCATCGGTAACCGGATCGGGTGCAGCAGCCGTATCACAATCCAGAATGCAGCCTGCTGCCGTGGTTCTGCGCAATGGCGATTCCAATACCCAGCCATCCTGCCGCTCACCAGCAACCGCAATGCGTGGCTGCAGCGGTCCACTGAAGATCAGCCAGACATTGTCACCGGCAGCATCGGAACCAAAATAGGCACCGGCCATAATGCCATTCTGAACTTCCATAAAAAAGCCGGTTTTGGAGTCATCCCTGGCATCCCAAGCTCCGGTTTCGGGAAAAGGATTCAGTAGAAAATCCAGATCCTGGCCTTGGGCATAGACAGCACAATGCAGAAAACCCAGCAG
>JAJFKZ010000147.1 GCA_021772955.1 Gammaproteobacteria bacterium
TGCTACTGCAGGCGCGATGGTCTCCCTGATAGCTGCCTCCTGCGGCGACCTGGAATTAACAGTACGAGATGGCAGTAATCAGATCGTAGCGGAAAGCAACCGTGGCGAAGTATTAGTGGAAGAGTTCGTATCGTTTACAGCACCGGGCGGTCCATTGAATGTCGAAATGAGGTTGCTTAATCCTGGAGCATGTACAGATTCCGTTTTTATAGACGGCTTTGAAGAACCATCACTGCTCTAACCCGCATATTGCATTTTGGATTCGGGTTTTAGGAGAAATCTGCCAAAGTAGTTTGGTGCATCGTCCGCAGAGCCATAGCTGGCTATGGTTCGAATAGTGTGTTCCAAAATACGACGGCAGATTTTTCTTAACACCGAATAGGACAAATTGCACTTTTACAATTTGATTTATTTCGTTATTACTTATTGGTGTGCATACGCTTTTCTTACTTGAACGTTCGTCCTCGTGCAATATGCGGGCTACCCCGCCTATTTCATGAGCGCGGGCTAGTCTTCGGCCTGTGCCCGGTTTCGGAAGGCTGTTGCCAGTTGTTGCTGAACCTCAGGCGGCACCGCATCATAGTGTGAGAATGCCATGCTGTAGCGGCCTGCGCCTGCGGTCAGTCCTTTCAACTCGGTGGGAAAATCGCTGAGCATGGACTGTGGCATACCGACCGTGATCATCGCGTTGCCATTGCCGATGCTTTCACTGCCTTGAATGCGGGCCCGCCGTGCGGCCAGCGCACTGGTGACATCACCCATGTGCTTTTCTGGCATGCTGACTTCCAGTTCAACAATCGGCTCCAGCAGTTGTGGGCCGGCATTATTGACTGCTTCCATGAACGCCTTGCGACCCGCGATGACGAAGGCAATCTCCTTGGAATCAACGCTGTGGTGCTTGCCGTCATGGACCACCACCTGCAGGTCCTGCAGTGGAAAACCAGCAATGATGCCGTCGGCCAGTGCCTGACGCACGCCTTTTTCCACAGCCGGTATCAGGTTGGTGGGAATAACACCACCGGTGACTTCACTTTTGAAACTGAACCCTGCATTGCGCTGCAACGGGCTGACACGCAGAAACACCTCGCCAAACTGACCCGCGCCACCGGTCTGTTTCTTGTGCCGGTAATGGCCCTCGGCGGGGCGGGTGATGGTCTCCCGATAGGCAATTCGCGGCGGCTGGGTATGAACTTGCAAATCGTGTTGCTGCTGCAGGCGTTCCAGAACCATGCGCAGGTGCATTTCACCCAGGCCATAGAGCACCGTTTCATTCAATTCCTGATGGTACTCAAGCAGCAGGCACGGATCCTCTTCGCATAATCGTTGCAAGGTAGTGGCGAGTTTTTGTTCCTGGCCATGATTCTGCGACATGATCGCCAGGCCGAACATGGGTTGCGGAAAATCAACCGGTTTCAGGTAGTAATGATCCTGTTCGTGATGGTCGTGCAAGATGTCGTCGTAATGAATCAGATCGACTTTGGCAACAGCACAGATGTCGCCGGGCACGCCTTGTTCGATTTCCACGTGTTCGGTACCGTTGATGCGAAACAGGTGCGCCACTTTGAATGGCTTGCTCTGCTCACCGATGTACAATTCGCTGCCTTTGTTGATGGTGCCTTGAAAGATGCGAAATACAGCCAGCTTGCCAGCATACGGATCATTAATGATCTTGAACACATGCGCGATAACGTGCGCATCCGGCTCGGCGCTGGCGGTGACCTTGTGTGCATCATCACCGACACGAAATCGTGGTGGATTACCTTCGGTGGGGTTTGGCAACAGTCTGCTGCAGATATCCAGTAGTTCGGCACAGCCTGCGCCAGTACTGGCAGAGACAAAGCAGATCGGCACCAAATGGCCTTCGCGCAGGGCCAGGTCAAAGCCATCGTGTAATTGCTGGCGGCTGATTGTTTGCCCATCCAGGTACAGTTCCATCAGCTTGTCATCACTTTCGATGACCTGGTCTCGAATCGCGTCATGTGCCGCGGCCAGCGTCAATAGGTCGGGATCGCCAGTTGCATTGAAGAAGCAGTCCAGTACGCCGGTGTGCTTGTGCGTGGGTAGATTGATGGGCAGGCATTGGGGGCCAAAAGTAGCGCGAATCGATTTGAGCAAGGCTTCCAGATCAACGTCATCGGCATCGATGTGATTGATGATGAGCATGCGGCAAAGTCGTTGCTGTCGTGCGCGTCGCATCAGTCTGCGCGTCGACATTTCAATGCCCTGAACAGCATTGATGACCACTGCGGCGGTCTCTACCGCTGTCATCGCTGCCAGGGTCTGGCCGCGAAAATCTGCATCACCCGGTGTATCAATGAACTGGATCAGACAGTGCTTGTGGCTGATCGGAACAATGCTGGAAAACAACGAGTGCTGATACTGCTTTTCTTGCGGGTCGAAGTCACTGATGGTATCGCCACGTTCGATGCTGCCGGGTTTGCCCTTGACGCCAGCTTGTGTGGCCAGACGTTCCAACAGTGTGGTTTTGCCGGCATTGTTGTGCCCGAGCAGGGCAATATTGCGAATTTGGCTGGTGCTGTGACTGACCATGTTGTTACCTCGCCGCTTATGCAATCCAGTTCATGCTAATGCCTGCTGGTGGTTATGACAATCACCAGCTTCCAGAACGCTGGTGTTGGCCTGGTCATGCAGGTCTGATGGTTATTCTTTGGTCGGCCTCTGAGTGTACACTTGCTTGCCATCCACCCAGGTGGCCAATACCTCGGTGCTGAGAATCCGAGCCGGCTCAATGCTCATGATATCAGCCGACAGCCAGACAAAATCAGCGCGCTTGCCGACTTCCAGCGAACCGACCTGGTCTTCCATGAAGGCAGCGTAGGCAGCACCCAGAGTAAAACCGTGCAGCGCTTGTTCGCGGCTTAATCGTTGTTCCGGGTACCAGCCGTCGGCCGGCCATTGTTTGGCATCCTGGCGACTGATGGCAGCATGCAGCCCCCGCAGCGGAGCAGCTGATTCCACCGGGAAATCCGAGCCCAATGCCAATCGCACCTGCGCCGCGGTGAAGTTCTTCCAGGCATAGCCATGCAGAATCCGCTGCGGCCCAACACGTTGCTCGGCCCAGTACATGTCACTGGTGGCGTGCGTGGGTTGCATGGACGCAATCAGACCCAGATCGGCAGCGCGCTGGTAATGCTCGGCGCGCACGATCTGTGCGTGCTCGATGCGGTGCCGACCACTGTGATCTGGCACTTGCTGCATGGCTGCAGCATAAGCATCCAGCAGCACCTCGTTGGCGCGATCGCCGATGGCGTGGGTATTCACCTGCAGGCCACAGCGCATGGCATCAGCAACCTGGTCAGTAAAGCTTGCGACATCAGCAAACAGCAGACCACGGTGCCCGGGCTGATCGCTGTAGTCATCCATCATGGCGGCGCCGCGAGAGCCCAGTGCGCCATCCAGATACATTTTCACCGCGCGTGCCTGCAGCAAGCCGGCTGGGTCTATCTGTACACCGTTGCTGCACAAATGGTTGAGTGCCTCGCGATCGCCATCGGCCATGGCGTAAATCCGCAGCGGCATCTGTTGTTGTGCAATGAACTGCTGATACAGCTGTAAATCTTCCAGGCTGGTACCGGCATCGTGTACGCCGGTAAGGCCATAGCTGCTGAGCTGTTCCAGAGCAAGCTGCAACGCCCGTTTGCGCATGGCAGTGGTGGGCGGCGGCACCATCGCGTCGACCAGTGCTGCAGCGGCATCAATGAAAACGCCGCTGGGTTGACCCTGCTTGTCACGCAGAATCTGGCCGCCATCTGGATCGGTCTGCAACGCTGCGGCATCCAGCCTGGCCAGAGCTGCGCTGTTGGCCCAGCCGGCATGACCATCGATGCGCTGCAGCCATACCGGACGATCCGGGAATGCCTGATCCAGATCAGCGCGGGTCGGAAACCGGGCCGCCGAGGCGTTTTGCACCCAGTCATTCTGATCCCAACCGCGCCCGAGCAGCCACGCTTCTGGCGGCAGTTTTTCAGCATGCTGTTGCAGTCGCTGGATGATTTCATCGACACTTCGAGTAGCAACCAGGTCGGCGTTGAGCAGGGCGAAGCCGAGTCCCATGATATGGCCATGGGCGTCGATCAGTCCCGGAATGACCACGCCATTATGATTCAGGTCGATGAGCCGGGCTTGCGGAAACCGGGTCTGAATGGCGTTGTTGTCGGCGATGGCGAGAATGGCCCCGTCGGCATCGAAGGCCATGGCCTGTGCTCGTGGCTGCTGTGGGCTAACTGTGACGATGCGGGCATTGATAATGGCCGTGACCTGGTCCTGGCTGTCTGCCGTGTTCGAGGTCTGATTTGGGGGCAAGACTGGGGTCTGGTCTGGAGTTTGATCTGAATCCTGACCGCAGCCGCTCAAAATGATGGTCAGAAACAGAATTGGCAGATAGCGTTGCATAATAATGACCTGGTCGGTTTTCATAGATGAATTCTGGTGTCGCGCAACGTATGCCGCAGTCGATCCAGCGCTTTGTGCAGACTTTTGCTGACCGTGGCATGCTGGCGACCGCCAACGCTGAGACTTTGTTTCAAACTGCGAGTCTCATCTGTCAGTATGTCCATGTTCAGTGCTAGATGATAAGGCAGCAGCAATTCGTTCAGTTGTTCGGCCTGCAGACGTAACTCGGCACGGGTTGCCTGATAGGCATGATCGCACAGCTGGCGGCGATCAGAGTAGCTGAAGATGTTGGTGAAGAAGATGCGCTCATCGTTGGCATTCGGTTCAATCAACATGATGGAGGATTTTGGATAGGCATCGGCGTATTTTTTCACACCGATCTGCATACGTGAGTGGATCAGCGCGCGAAACGTTTGCGACAACACCATCGGCAAACCACCGTGGCTGAGTCTGCGGGTGTTATTCAGGAATGCTGATTCGGATTCGGCATTGTAAGGCACCAGCGGATTGATGCCGATCAGCAGGTCCAGGCCATGATCCAGCGCCACCGAGGCATTCAGGGTGCGCCGCAGTGCGCCATCAACATAATCGACTCCTTTGATCTGTACCGCCGGATACAGCCCAGGTAGCGCCGTGCTGGCCTGCACCGCCTTGGAGATCGTTACGTCATCGTAACCGGGTTTGCCAAAGCGTACCGCAGCGCCACTGTCGAGCTCAACTGCCACGATGTAGAGTTTGGCAGCCAGCTTGCGAAAATCGTTGCTGCGACCCGGCACATCAAAGACCCGTTCAATGAATTGGGCAATGGTGGCATTGTCGAACAGCCCGGTCGGGATCAGTTTACTAAACGCTTCAAACAACTCAGAACTGCCGAAATGCAATGGGTTTTGCAACAGTGTGCTCAGCGTATGCAGCGTCACCGCCGGTGCCCGACGCAGCTGGCGCAGGTATTCGCGGTAGGCTGGACGCAAAAAACTTTCCGGCTTGAAGGTGAATTCGGCATCGGCACGACCCATGAAGATACGACACATCTGCGCTGTGCTCATCTGGTTGGCCAGGCTGGCCGCCAACAGCGCGCCAGCGCTGACGCCGACATAGACATCCAGGTGATGCAGCGCCAGGCCGTCGATACTCTCATCCAGAGCCTGCAGCGCGCCGAGCTCATAGATTGCCCCGAGTGGTCCGCCGCCGGCAGCTGCCAGCCCGATGCGTGGGTTATGCTTGAGCAGGTATTCGTTATCCGGTGTTTTGGCGGGTTGCAGAGTGATCATGGGTATGCCATTCGAGGGAAAGCGGTCATGACTTTCATTTTACACTTTTGCGCCCGGCAACCTCTGGGTAATAATATCTAGTATGCAGGTTCGAGGAGCAGGGCGAAGCTGGCTAAGCAGGTCGGACGACCGTTCCCGATTCAATTCCGAGCGAAACGTGCTTCATGTACAATCAGGCGGAGGTCCCTTGGACTATACATTGCGCTATACAGCAGGAACAAACCATGCAAATCGGTGACCAGACCCCGGATTTCAGCCTGATCGATGATCAGGGCAACACTTTCCACCTCGCCAATGAACTTGGGCAGCGCCTGCTGCTGGTGTTCTATCCCGGTGACAACACACCGGTGTGCACGGCGCAACTGTGTGATTACCGTGATGGCATCGAGGCATTTGCCGATCTCAATGTGCGCGTGATCGGCATCAGCGGTGATGACCAGGCCAGCCACCAGCGCTTCAAGGCCAAACACAAGCTGCCATTTACACTGCTCAGCGATCCCGGTCTGAAGGTGGCCGCGGCCTATGACTGCAAGGGTATGCTGGGCATGAAGCGTGGCGTGTATCTGCTCGACGAGCAGGGTATCGTGCGCTACCGGCACGTCGAATCTGTGGCGCTGTTCCGTCGTCATCGGGATGAGTTGCTGGAAGTCATTTCCAAACTTGATCAGGAATGAAGCAACGCCTGGCAGCATGATCTTCGTATTGGCATTCAATCAATATTCAACGGACACAGCCGTTGCAGCCTGGCAACGCGTCTGTGCCGGGTAATTTGATTGCATCGATCTTCGTGAGGATCAGCTTTTGGACCAGGCGTGAGAATGGCTGCCTGACAAGCAGACGTATGGCGCAGAGGCCGGTTCAGCCTCGGCACAGTTTGCCGGGCAGACATAAAGGTGATGGTGTGGTTTCGAATAGTCGAGCAAAGTGGCTTGAACGAGGCGAGCATACAGCTCATTTTATGTTTTAATCAACCACGGTTTTCAGGCTCATTTCACAATCAAATGAGACTGTTACTACTGCTTGAAACCCCCCTCCGTGTACAATAAAATCCGAGATGCCAGGTATGGATGATCAGGCGACTAGGGTAAATCAAGACTACATGGAGTACATCGTTATGAAAGCTTCACTCAGATATCTATTGGTAAGGACATTTGGACTAAATTCTGTGTCTTCAATGATTGGCTTCTGCTGCATCAGATCGGTCGGAGTGCTATTGCCGTTAATGGCATTTCAGCTTGCTGCGCCAAATGCCAATGCGCAAGCAGGACACACGGTGGCTGATACGGTAACCATCGTGCAAATTAAAGATGACCCAAATGGTCAGAGTAAAGTTTCACAAACCATGTCCGTTGAGGAATACGAACGGGTATGGAACCGCGGTATGCCAATGACCTTTGTTGATGAAAACACCAAAGATGCGTTTGAGTCCATCGTCCCAACACCGGATCCACCGGTTCATATCGACCCATTCTTGAACGGTGATCAGCTTAATTACACTAGATCGGGATCGCTTGATAACTTCACCTATACGCGCAGAACAACGTATACTTTTGT
>JAJFKZ010000148.1 GCA_021772955.1 Gammaproteobacteria bacterium
CAGTATCAGCGTACGCTGCAATCACTGGCTACCTTTTATCTGGCCGCACCGGGCATTGCCGGCGGTGATGATGCCAAGGCTGCAGAGTTGACCGGACAATTGCTACAGCTGGATAGAGTTGCAGGCCTCAGTCTGCAGGCCCTGATGCTGCGGGCTGATGATAAAAATGAGCAGGCGATGACGGCTGTGACCACTGCCATCGCCGAGTTTCCAGACGCTGCCGAACTGCACTTCTTGCGTGCTGGCTGGTTGATTGAAGCTGAGCAGTGGCAGGCGGCGTGGGAGGATCTTCTGGCTGCCTGCAGGCACGCGCAAGATGAGTACATGCGCTCGAATACTTATTATCAGATGGGTCGGCTGGCGGTGAAATCAGAACGATTTGTGGCTGCGGGGCTGACGGGCCTGCTCAAGGTGCAGGCGCTCAAAGACCCTCGCTATAGCGGCTGGACACAACTGCGGCTGGCGCAGCTGTATCAACTCAACGGTGAGTTACAGCAGGCCCAACACTATCTGCAGCTAGTGGATGAAAAAAGCGCGGACAAGGATCTGCGCAAGCAGCGCCGTGAATTCAGTCGATCACTCCAAGCCAGTCTGGCACAGCCTGGCTTGTCACAGACCAGCGCAGTCCAAAACAGTCTGGAGCTACAAGCCACCACGCAACATGATGCGGGATACACAAATTCGCATCACAGCAACAACAAGATCAAGCCATGAATAGAATCATCTTCATTTTTGTTTTTGAATTGCTGTTCGTGCTGCCGTTGAGCGCTGCCGATGCGATCAAGTCCGACGTAGCATACCAGCCCGACTATTCCGGTCATTACCGTGTGCAGACCGTGCGCGCGGCGCCGGGTGCGCTGGCTGAACTGTTGCAGGCAATGCAGCAGCTGCACAACGATGGCTATTACCGCCAGGCTGGGTTGACGGCGCCGTGGCTGATTCGCCACAGTCAGGGTGATCAGTGGGATCTGCTGCTGATCCAATCAGTGCCAAGTTACAGTGGGTATTTTCAGGCCCTGCAATCAGCTCAGGCGCAACAGGCGAAAACCCAACATGCTCAGGCGCTGGCGGTGCTTGAGCAACAAGTGGCTTTCACGGATGAGTCTTTCATGCGCGGCCCGGCCGCAGGCAAGCTCATCGCGATGCTGGACAACAAGCCGTTTGCCCACATTGAAGTGTTTCATGCCTTGGCCGGTAAACACGCCGAGCTGTTGCGACAGCGGGAAATGGAAAACACCTACATGCTTGGCATCGACAAGCAGCCGAATGCCATTTTCAGCACTGATTTTGGCGGTGATGCGGACATCATGACGATCGGCTTTTATCCGTCATTGCAAGCTTTTGCGCAGCCGCCTGCACAGGCTGATACCGAACGCAGTAAAATTGCTCAGCAGGCTGGTTTTCGTGATCTTGACGATATTGGTCTGTATCTGCGCCGCTTGATCAGCGCACACCACGACACCTTGGGGAATCTGGTTGACTTTGAGTAGCGCCGTACCGCTCAGCTCTCGCTACGGTTGATCCACTTCGCCACCAGCGGCGCCTGATAATCGAAAAACTTGTCCAGTAGCTCGTCGGCAGCGCTGGCGCTGAGCAGCATCTGCCGGTGGATCAGCTTGACGAAACGCTGCTCTACGGCGTGATCAATGTAGCTGATCAAGTGATCGTAATAGCCATCGACATTGATGATGCCACAGGGATTGTGATGCAGGCCCAGTTGCGCCCAGGTCAGGATTTCGAACAATTCCTCAGCAGTACCCAGGCCGCCGGGCAGGGCAATGAACCCATCCGACAAGGACGCCATCTTCGCCTTGCGTTCATGCATGGAGCTGACCACGATCAGCTCGCTAAGTCCGTGGTGAGCAATCTCACGTGTTGCCAATGCCTTGGGAATCACGCCAATGGCGCGGCCGCCTGCTTGCAGCACGCTGTTGGCAAGCGTGCCCATGATGCCCAGACTGGATCCACCATAGACCAGACCGATATTGCGGCGCACCATTTCCTGGCCCAGTTCAATCGCGGCTTCAGCATAGGCTGGTTTGCTGCCGACGTTGGAACCACAGTAAACGCAGATGTTGTTGATGTTAGCGCGCAGTTGCTCAGCCATTATTCAAATGCCGATGTTGGCCAGTGTGTTGCCGATCTCACGCAAAACGCGTTGGGCCAGAGGGTGTCGGGCGGCAAAATTTGCTTCCAGCTGACGCGACAGCGCCATGATGGGGTCCGGGTCGTTGTCATCGTTGCCGACATCCAATAGCTGATGAATGCCATGGTCCAGCTGACGCGCCAGATCCAGCGTCTCCTGATCGACGTCCGGGTCGTTCAGCGCTTGCTGCAGTTGACTGAGTAAATCCTGTAGTTTGGTTTTGTCCATGATGTTTTATCGCATTGCGTGTGGGGGCATGGACATAGTATAGAAACTTGTTCACCGATAATGGCGTTGTTTCCATTCTGATCCGCGTCCACGCCAGTGCTGCCAGGCTGATGACCAGGTTTTGCACAGGTAATAAGCCGCGACCAGGGGCAAGGCCAGCGCATACCAGCTGGGCAGTTGATAAAAGCGCAACAGCGGACGATAACCAATCCACATGCACAGTAGTGCGATTGCCGCCAGCAGCTGGCCAAGCCAGCCAGCAGCCACAAGCGCGACCACCGGGATCCAGAAAATCAACAGCATGGCAAGCGTGGTCAGCAACAGCAGCAACACCGAGTGCCGCAGTTGCGGATAGGCGGTACGGCTGATCAGCTTACCGATTTCTGTCGGACTGGAGCTGGCGCGGGTGCTTTGCACGTCGCGGCTCAAACCGATCCAGATGCGTCCGCCCTGATCTTTGATGCTGGCCGCCAGCGCGCAATCGTCGATGACTGCGGCGGCAATGCTGTGATAAGCACCGCAACCGAGCAGCCGTTCGCGGCGCAACAGAATGCAACCACCGGCTGCCGCAGCAAAGCGCCGCCCCACTCCGTTGGCCAGGGCAAACGGATACAACAGTTTGAAAAACCAGACGTAGGCCGGCAGCAATAAACGTTGCCAGGCATTTTTTACCGGCAGCAGTGCCATGATCGTGACCATGGCCAGATGGTGACTGCGAATTTTGCCGTGCAGTGCCGCCAGCATGCCAGGCGCCAGATGTATATCAGCATCCAGCTGCAGAATGAATTCAGTTTCGGTTTGCTCAAGTCCTTGCTGCAGCGCCCACAGTTTGCCGGTCCAGCCAGCGGGCAAGGCACTGCCGGCGATGACTTCAGCGCCGGCCATGTGCGCCAGCCGCGCGGTGTCATCGGTGGATTGATCGTCAATGACGATGATGCGCAGACCATGACCCTGATTTTTTACTGCGGTGACGGTGTCGAAGATATGCTCTGCTTCATCGCGGGCCGGAATCAAAACGGTAATGCCAGACAGATCAGCAGCGCCATGCTCTGTACTGGCGTGCAGCTGTTCGCGCACGCTCCAGGGCCGCCATGGCAACAGTAGCAACAGGATCCAGATAATGGCTGCCAGTGCCGCAGCAAGTTCCAACATCAATCAGTGCTGTTCAGGCCTGGATCCAGCAGCGACAGCCACACCCAGGCATCGCTGCCGCAACACCGGTTGCGCTGCAATAGACTTGCATCATGCCGCTTGAATTCAGCTGGGCGAAGCGGCTCAGGCTGATTTCTTCTGGCTGTTCTGGCTCTCATTGTCAGCAGCAAAGGGGATGTCCACATGCACTGGCAGGGCATGTTCACTGCGCTGTTTTTTGTACACTACCGGTAGTTCCGGAGCAAATTCTCCGCTAAGTCTGGGGCCGCGAATCGAGGTCCAAAGGGCTTTCAGCGGGTGTCTGAATGCATCATTGACGGCGGTGCCTTCGTAGCCGCAATGGGCCATGCAGTTGTCACACTTGGGGTTACGGCCGGTACCGTAATTCTCCCATTCGGTTTCATCCAGCAAGGCCTGGTAGGAATCGGCATAGCCTTCGTCCACCAGCAGGTAGCAGGGCTTCTGCCAGCCGAAGATGTTGTAGGTGACATTGCTCCAGGGGGTGCATTGGTAGCTCTGGTTACCGGCGAGAAAATCCAGGTACAGACTGGAATGATTCAGAGCCCACTTGCGACGGCGTTGCTGGCCTGCCTTGAAGATGTCACGAAACAGTTGCTTGGATTTGTTGCGTGGCAGAAACACATCCTGTTTCGGGGCGAATTCGTAGCTGTACCCCGGTGACACGGTGATACCTTCCACGCCGAGCTCCATGCAGTAGTCAAAAAACGCTGCCACCCGTTCAGGCACTTCTCCAGCAAACAGCGTGCAGTTGACGGTCACGCGGAAACCGCGCTGCAGCGCGGCCTTGATCGCTTCCGTGGCCTTTTCGAATATGCCATCCTGGCAGACTGACTTGTCGTGTTCTTCCTGCAGCCCGTCCAGATGCACCGACCAGGTAAAATAGGGCGACGGCTCGTATTCGTCCATCTTTTTCAGCATCAAGATGGCATTGGTGCACAAATAGATGAATTTCTTGCGCGCGATGATACCGCGCACGATGTCCGGCATATCCTTGTGGATTAACGGCTCACCACCGGGAATCGAGACCACCGGGGCATCGCATTCATCCACTGCCTGCAGTGCTTTTTCCAGGCTCAATCGCTGCTTCAAAATGTCCTTGGGGTATTCGATCTTGCCGCAGCCGGAACAGGCTAGATTGCATTGAAACAAGGGCTCGAGCATCAGCACCAGCGGATACTTGTCATTGCGCTTCAGTTTCTGGCCGATGATGTATTTGGCGATGCTGTATTGCTGGATTGCTGGTATGCCCATAGCTTTGCTCTCGTTGAGTTATGCAGATAATCAGAGTGAACGAAGATTGCGTGTGTACTGTTTCAATTTGTCAGCGTGGGTGCTGTTCAGTTCCTGCCATTCCATCTTGAACCATGGCGTGAAGCGCTCCGGATGTTGCGACAGCTCCGCACTGAGTTGTGCCGGGTCAACAAACCGCCAGGCCTGCACTTCAGTCGTGTTGGCCACCGGTTCGGCATCACAACGTCCCAGATATACCCAGCACAGTTCATGTTCTGCGCCGGTTTGGTCATATTGCGCCTGGTATTTGAACTTGTACAAAAATTCGGCTTTGGAGCTGAGCCCGAGCTCCTGCTGCAGGCGCCGGTTGACGGCGTAATCGACGCTCTCGCCACGACGCGGATGACTGCAGCAGGTGTTGGACCAGTACAAAGGCCACAGCGGTTTATCACTACTGCGTTGCTGCAGCAGTAGTTCACCCTGCTGATTGAACACAAACAGCGAGAACGCCCGATGCAGTATGCCGCTGCCCAGATGGCACTTCAATTTGTCCAGATGGCCGATTTCCTCATCCTGGTCATTGACCAGAATCAGATCTTCGTCAGGAAACGAAACGATTTCGTCACGCACGGCGCTGCTGCCTGCCTCAGTCATTGTGCTGTTCCTGATTGACGGTGACCGCCATGGCTTCATAACCGGCATGCTGTAGCGCCTCGACAACTTCCTGCTGTCGTTGCGGACACAAGGCGATACATGCACCGCCGCCACCGCCGCCGGTGACCTTGGCGCCGAGGGCGCCATGGTTGCGAGCAATCTGGATCATTTCCTCGATTTCCCAGCAGGAAATCTGCATGGCATTGAGCAGGCCCTGATTGACATTCATCAGCTCGCCCAGTTGTTGCCAGTCGCCTTGTTGCAGAGCGGTTTTTGCTTCCATGACCAGGCCGTCGATACCATTGAACATGCGGCGATAGATGGCCGGGTTTTTTTGCTGTGCGCTGGCCACGCGTGCAACCATTTTTGCGGTCAATGATTCCACCCCGCTGAAACCGATCACCAGCGGCAATTCGGCACCGATGCGCATGGCTTCCATCAAGGCCGGTTCACCTTTGCGGTAAAGCATTGGATAACCATAAGTGGCCATGGTGTTGTCGATGCCTGAAGGTGTGCCGTGAGCGACTTTCTCGCATTCGAATGCCAGTGTGTTGATCTGCTCATCATTCAGCTTGAGTTGGAAGTGTTGATTCAGGGCTCTGGTGATGGCAACTGCCACCGCAGCAGAACTGCCCAGTCCCACCGCTCGTGGTACGTTGGGAAAGATTTCGATCCGCATCGGCTGATCCAGCAGTTGCAACTGCTCCAGAATCAGTGCGAAGGGCTTTTCGAATGAGTGCCTTTGTTCGGGCTTGCGCTGCAGACGCTGTTCCACACCCCAGCGTGGGATGATGATGTCGATGCCTTCATCGTTGTTGGCAATTTTAGCCTGGATGGCCAATGGCACTGGCACCGCGAGGGCGTGACTGCCGTACACCACGGCATGCTCGCCAAGCAGAATCACCTTGCCGTGACCTACCGCCAAAGGCTCGCTGCCGCTATCGACTGATTCTACGCTGGCTGGTGGCTGCCGATGCAGCGTGTCGACGATCTCGCGCGCTTTCCATATCTTGATCTCGCCACTTTCGATGAGTCGATCGACCACGGTATCAAACATGGCATCCGGAGCGCCTGCAGCCATGGCCACGCTGCGTGCATGCAGCGTCATGTGACCAGACTGGATGCCGCTGGTCACCAGTGCGCGCAGCGCCGAGAAGTTCTGCGCCAGGCCCACCGCACCCATCAGTTCGGCCAACTCGCGGGCCGAGTCCACGGCCAGAATCTGATGGTTGATCATAACTGAGCGGTTGGATTGCAGTGGCCCACCGACGGTACCGACTTTCATTGGTATTTCCAGTTCACCGGCCAGGTTGCCATGTTCATCCTTGTACCACTTGGTCAGTGAACTGTAGCGTCCATTGCGAGCAGCATAAGCATGGGCAGCAGCCTCGATGGAGCGCCAATCGTTGCCGGTAGCCAGCGCCACGGCATCGATACCGTTCATGATGCCCTTGTTGTGCGTGGTGGCGCGGTAGGGGTCCACCACGGCCAGATCATTGGCCAGAATAATGCCATCGCGTACCTGCTCGCCGCTGAAGCCCTTACCGGCCAGAATCGCCACCGGGTAGACGACCCTGGCCGTGACCAGCGAGCGATCGGTCAGGTTTGAGAGGATGCGCAGAAATACCTTGCCGCCGGTGATTGTTTCCACCAGGCTGGCGACACCTTCACACATGGTATTGACCAGGTTGGCGCCCATTGCGTCACAGGTATCGACCAGCAGGTGAATGACCAGCATGTTTTTGCCAGTGGACGGGGATTGATGCAAATGCACTTCAATACCCCGCGCACCACCGCCGCGTGCGACCATGTTCGGGTGCAGGCTGTTGGCGAGATTGATGATTTCGTCGCGACGTTGCATGATCTGGGTTTGCGCCTTGCCCGGATGCGGTACATCAACAATCTGAATCTGGCCGATCAGCAGCTGCTCGGTGCTCTCGACGCGAAAGCCGCCGGTGGGCAGGGCCAGCTTTGCGGCCGAACTGATGGCAGCAACAATGGAGGGTTCCTCGACCGCCATCGGCACCAGATAGTGTTTGTCGTTAATGACAAAATTGAGGCCAATACCCATCGGAATACCGAGCACGCCGATGACGTTTTCAATCATCTTGTCGGCGGTCTCGGGGGTCAGTGTGTGGCTGCCGCTGGTCAGCTGTCGCAGCTCTTCCTTACCCAGCAATCCACGCTGCTGCACCGCTTGAATGCGGTCTTTCATGCTGAGTTTGTAAAACCCCGGTATACGCGATTTATCCATGTGTGGAACTCTGCTGCTCGGATCCCAATAAGGGTCTGTACTGGCACTAAGGACAGACATAGTTAACGAATGATTACATTTTAACATCGCTGAGCTCAGGATGCCCAACGCTGCTGGACTGTATTCAGGCCAGTAACTCGTAGCCGGCAGCGCGGCATTGCCGGGCAAAGTCGACCAGCGCCATGGTGTCGGTGGCGGCGGCCAGGGCAATGTCACCACCACCGGCACCGGATGGCTTGAACACGATTCCAGACGCTTTGGCCATTGCCGCCAGACGTCTATGATCTTCGGTATAGATGTCTGCCTCGGCGGCCAGTCCGAAGTTCTGCATGGCCTCACCGTACGCGGCCAGTGCCTGCTGCAGGTCATTGCCACTGCCCTGCTGCACCGCGTCGATGCCCGCTCGACTGATCGCAGCCAGTTGCTCGATATGCTGGCGATGCGCATGCGGTTGAGTGCGTCGAAACAGCTCTATGTCTTCAATCATATGTCGGGTAGAGGACGATTTGCCCAGCCAGATCCAGATCACCTCAAGCTCAACTGGCCATTGTTGTGCCTGGGCCGCCGCACGGATGCCTTGCTTGCCGTTGGCGGTAATGCAGTAACTGAGCAAGCCACCGTACAGACTGGCAGCAATGTCTGCACCACTGCCTTGTCCGGCTTGCAAGTTGCGATGCATATTGACCAAATTGTTCAGCCATTGGTCGGTATCCAGTTTGCTGTGTGGATAGCGCAACTCATACCAGGCCTTGAACAGCGCCACGGTCAGTGCAGCGCTGGAGCCCAGTCCCAGCTTGTTACCATTGTGATGAAAGAATTCGCTGCTGTCGAAGCTGATCACAATGCCGCTGTTGTTGCTGGCGCACAGTCCGGAGAGGATTTCGGGCCAACCTTCAAGCATGTTGAACAGTGGCTCGATGAACGGAAGTCGTAGCTGATTGCCTGGGTCTCGCCAGACGAAGCTGCCGTCGTCGTCAAACTCGAAGCCTTGTGCCTGTTGCAGCAATGGTGTTGCCAGCAAGCGAAAGCCTGCATCATCGTGCGGCTGGATGCGGCAGTGAATTTGCCGTTCCAGTGCCAATACCAGTGCTGGATGTCCGTATAAGACCGCGTACTCACCGAGAATCAGAGCCTTGCCGGCTGCGCTAGTGTGGACGCTCAGGCTGGTCATGGATGCTGGCTGTCCAACACGCGTGCAGCGCCACCCAGCCCGCTGCATAAAAGCTGTTGCACACCGGGGATTGCTGCAAGCGACGCGCTGACTATGGCCTCGGCTTCCGGCAGGCACACCGCCTTGATCTGCGGGCCGGCATCATTGGTGAAGAACACCGCATGGCCTTGTGCACGCAGCTCGCGAATGGCATGCATGCAGGCGATGCTGGCCGGGTTCCAGTACATCACGCCGGGTCTGGCCGCCAAGGCCGTGGCGTGCATTTTCAGACAGCTGTATTCGGATACCTCCGCGAGTTGAGCGAAATCTCGTTGCTCGATGGCTGCTTCGGCCTGCTGCAGATCAGCGTTCTGAGCCTCCACCCAGCTGCGAAAATACGCTGAAGTTTGCATGGTCTGGTGCATGCCGTCGGTGGACGAGACCGACTTGTAGCCGGAATTAGTGATGGCAATGACCACCCGCAATGGCCAGTGGGCGACAGACTGCAACGGCCGGGCCACGGCATCTTCGCCATCGTCGCGCTGGCCGCGCGGCAGCAACACAAAGCCGCCAAAAATTGAGCGTGCGGCGGAGCCAGAGCCCATGCGTGCGAGCCTGGACAATGCAGCGTCATCGAGCTGTACGCCAGCTGCTGCAGTGGCGGCCTTGACCAGCGCCGCAAAGGCTGAAGCTGATGAAGCCAGGCCGGCGGCAGTGGGAAAATTGTTGTGGCTTTCGACCTGCGCAAAACAGTTGCTGATGTCAGTACGGTGTTGTGCCGCAGCCAGCGCGCGGATCAAATCCAGGCTGGCGCTGATGCGTTGCAGTTCGCGCGCTTGCAAGTCGCGTTCGTTGACGCGAACCTGATCGGTCTGCAGGTGCTCGGAAAAACACACACTGGTGGTGGTGGTCAAGGCGTCCAGCGTGATGCTCAACGAGCCAACCGCCGGCAGGTTCAGCTGTGGTGTGTGCAGATTGCGCTTGCCCCAGTATTTTATCAGGGCAATGTTGGCATGCGCCATGGCCTGGGCCTGGAACCGGGACCCGGCCAGACGCTTGTCATTGTGATCAGAGTGCAGTGCAGCCGGTGCTTGTTGCTGCGTCGGGCGCTTGCGCTGACTGCCAGACTGCTGCGCTGCACTGTTGATGGTTTTGTTATTCATGGTACGACTAGGTCAGGGTAGCTGTGATTGTGGGTTGGACTGTATTATCCCGCATCAGGTGCCTGCGGCAACAGTGCTGGCAGCACCAGCAGTGTACAGACGATCATGATGAGCAGGCCCGTGGCCAATAAAATGCCCATGCTGGCGGTGCCTACGTGTCCGGAAAATCCCAGGTTTCCAAAACTGATCACCGAGGTCAACCCGGCAAACACGATCGCGCGCGCGGTGGCAGTGCGCAGAACATTGCCGTGCGGTAATTGGCCCAGTCGCTGGCGCCAGACCAGATGAATGCCGTTGTCTACAGCAACTCCCAGTAGCAGCGGCAGTGCGATGATGTTGGCGAAATTCAGCGGCACATCCAGCAGCACCATGGCGGCCATGGTCAGACAGCCTCCCAGCAACAGTGGGATCAGGATGCGGATGGTCATCAGCAAGCTGCGCAGCAACAGTAGCAACAACAGGCTGATGGCTACCAGCGCAGTGAGCAACGCCTGATAAAACGAGCTGCTGATGGCGCGACCGGATTCGATCTGTTTGACCACCGTGCCAGTAACCTGATCGCTGACCTGGCGAACCTCGGCCAGAAACGTTTCCAGTTGCTGCAGCTGATTGGCATCGGCAGCCGGATAGATGCGGATCAACCAACTGCCATCTGCGGCAATCCATTGCTCACGCAAGCGCGCGGGCAGATCCTCCACACCGACCGGTGCGCTGACACTGAGCATGTTTTGTAACTGGCTCAGCAGTTCTGGCAACTCTCCCAGCAAGCGCTGATTGATGTCTGCGGCCAGCTGTGCATCTGCGTGGACGTTACGTTCAGCCAGCAAACGCTCCAGCGCAGTGGCAAGCCTGGTTTGCGCGATGTGCAGCTGGTCTTGGGCCGGATCATCATCGGCGTGCTGCTGTTGTGCTTGTGGCTGTGATTGCAGTTGTACCAGCAGAGTTTGCATCTGTTCGAACAAGATATCCGCGTCAACCGGAGCCAATTGCCAGTCATGCTCGAGGATCGCATCACCGAGCAGAAAGCGCAGATCTTCCAGTTGCCAGAGCTTGTCCTGCTGGTCGCCTGGAATCAGCCGCTGTGCATTCAGCACCCGATCCACACTCGGTACTTGCCGCAGTTTGGCGCTGAGTTGCAGGGCCTGTTCGCGATCGCTGGCGGAGATCATCAACGAGCGAAAATCACCACTGCCGTCGCGCAGTAACTGACGCACTGTCTGCACTGATTCTGACTGCTGGTCGCGCAGGTTCAAAGGGTCACTGTCAAAGCGTATCTGAACGGCACTGCTCACTGCCAGCAGCGCTACGAAGGCGGTTGCGCTCAGTAGTAGTCGACGATGTTGCAGTGGCAGATCCAGCCAGTTGCCACTTGCGGATGAACGCAAGCGGCGTGGCGCCGGGCTGGGCAGCAAATGCAGCAAGGCCGGCATCAGTGTGTAGTGGGCCAGCATGGTAATCGGGATCGAGCAGCCAGCGATCAGTCCAAGTTGCGCAACCCCCTGATAACTGGTTGGAATAAAGGCAAAAAAACCGACCATGGTAGTGATCGCGCTGAGCGACAACGCCCCCACCAGCAATTGACCGGTGCTCATGATCGCCTGCGCTCGTTGTGGTTGCTGCACCAGTTGTTCCTGGTAACGCAGTATGAAATGAATGCTGTAGTTGATGCCCAGGCCAATGTACAGCACCACAAAGGCGATGGTAATCAGGTTGATCTCCTGCACCGCCCAGGTCGCGAACGCAGCGGTCAGCAAGAAACCTGCGGTCAAGGTCAAAAACGCCGCCAGCAGCATCCACACAGACCTCAAGGCCAGCCACAACAGCACCGCGACCATCAGCGTGGCGAGCACGCCAGCGCGCACGGCACCTTGCATGGTGCTGAGCAATTCTTCGTGTTTCAGTGCTACCGCACCAGTGATCTGCATGCTCACGCTGGCATCCGTCAGTGCAGTGGACAGACCAAGCTGGTGACGAATCTCCTGCAGCTGCTCAATGGCGACCCGGGCCGACAAAACGCGGCCGCTGTCCAGTCGGGGTTGGACGACGATTAGCTCTCTTGCAGCACTGGGTATTGTTGCGGCGCTGCTGGTTGCTGAGTTGGACTGATCCGGTTGCGTACCGGCATTTTGTCCCAGCTTTCCGGCCAGCAACTGTTGCCAATCCACACTGACGTCTGTAGTTGCTGGGTCGCTGTTGATGCTGAGCAAGGCCGAACTGATCTGTGCATACAGCGGCGCCAGCGCCGCTGCGCTGTCGGTATCGGCATGCGTCTGCAACAGCAGTAGCAGTTGCAGCAGGCCATTGGCGCTGGTGTCCTCGGCCAGCATGGCCAGAAGCGGTTGCGCTGCGCTGAGTTGATCGCTTAATTGCTGGATGGCTGCGGCATCTTGAAACAGCAGGGCGTGGTCCTGAAACCAGGCTTCTGCGGCGGGCCAAAACACATTCGGGTACAGCTCCGGCTGCGCCTGCAAGCGCTGATAAACCTGCCTTGCCTGTTGTCTGAGCTGGCGTTGATCATGCCCCCGCAGCACCACCAGCAGACTGTCGTTGAACACCGGGAACTGCGCGCTGATGGATTTTTCCTGCTGCAGAAAGGGCAGGTTCTGATCCAGCATGGCGGCTGGATCGGCGTTGATGCCGAGCTGGCTGCTGGTGTAGTGCCAGCTGCATAGCGAAGCCAGCAGAAACACCAGCACGACCAGCCATGGCCGGGCCAGCACGACCGCCAGAACGCGTTTTACGACAGCAGTAGGCAGGTTTTGCATCAGACGGCGCTGCTCAGCGTTTGGCTAGATGGACTATGTGCTCTGCTTCGCTGCAAGCCTTCAGGATGCATACAGACGTTCGGTCTGAATGGCGATGTATTCCAGCACCGCCGCCATGCCGCCATCACTATAGAGTTTGCTGTATTGCGTGCGTTTCAGTGCCAGATCGCTGACGCCTTTGGCCATGATGTTGGCAATGCGCCAGCCGTCGGCGCCCAGGGTCAGCGCATAATTGAATTCGACCTTCTGTTTGCGTGTGATCAGGTGATGGCTTACGCGCACACGAGTGGCATTGTCGGTGTTGGATGTGCGCTCTTCGATAGGCTCGAATCGCTCGTTGTTGTAATCATCAAAATTGGCGGCGTAGCTGGCACAGCTCAATTCCAGCAGAGCGAGTATGAACTCTTGTCGCTGCAGTTCGGTGAATTGCGCCCAGTTGATGCCGAAGATGAATCGACTCATGCGCTCAAAATCAAATGTGCGCAGCAACACCGGTTTGAGCAATTCAGCGCGGGTGATGGTGCTGCTGTCAGCTAACTGCATGATCTGCAACAGAGCATTTTCCAGCGCATCAACCACCTCTTCGGGCGAGGCCGCAGCTGCCGGTGTGGTGATTTTGACCACGGCTGACGCGCTGCTGCTGGTCTCAGAGCCAGTAGCCGCAGCCGTTTGTAGCGCAGCAGTTGGCAAGGCTATGCACAGCGCAGCCAGTAAAGTACTTGCCAGTACAGAATTTGTAAGTGTTCCGGATCGAAGCGGGTTCATGGCAATCGGCATGTCTATGCGTATCCTGGTTGGTTCATACAAAATTCCGGTGCGCTAACGAGGTGCTCAGTGCAGCACCGTGTCGTCGGGCCACAGACTGGCCATGAGTTGGAGGCTGCGCGCGGCCAGCTTACGACTCCGGGCCAGCGGCCAGAGTTCCTTGATCATTCCAGGTTCTCGGCGACAGGCATTGAGCATGGCCAGAGTACGCGGCACGCCATAATCATCACAGGCAGCAGTCAGGCCATCGGGCAAGTTTTGCTGGCAATCATCCAGCACCACGCGTACGGCCAGAAACGGTATTGCAGCGGCCCGGGCAATGCTGGCAATAGCGAAGCTCTCCATGTCGGCGGCCACAGCTGCATGCGCGCTGGCCAGTTGTTGTTTGGCGTTGGTCTCACAGACCGGTTTGTTGATGCTGATCAGGTTGCCGGAAAACCAGCTCGGCTGGCGGCGATGATTGCCTGTGGCTTGCGCTGGACGAGCAACTGTGGTGTTGCCGATGGCGAAAGCCGACTGCAATCGTCGAGATAACAGCTCCTGCCAGGCACGGTCGCAGGGCAGGCAGGTGCCGGCTGCATCAACCACATGGCTAGCCAGGATCAGATCACCACTGTGCAGGGCATGATGCAAACCGGCGCAGCAGCCGCAACTGATGAGCCCGCGGGCGCCTTGGGCAACCAGTTTGCTGGCCGCAGCGCTGGCGTTGGCGGCACCCATGCCGGACAGCAGCACAGTGGTCGCAGATGGTAAATGCTTTTGCAGCAATTGATGTTCCCAGGTCAAGGCGACAACAAACCCCACAGACATGGCGGTCATCAGGTCGCAGTGAGCAGTGACCGTTGGCGCAGCTGCAGATAGCGGTTTAATGTCCAGGTTGGAAAATAGGCACTGTAACCATGGTATTTGAGGTAGAACACGCGCGGAAAGCCCGGTGCGTTATGCCACGGATCATGCCAAAGCCCATCGTCGCGTTGCTGGCTCAGTAACCATTCGATGCCGGCAGCAACCTCGGGCCGGTCCGTTTCTCCACAAATCATCAGTGCCAGCAAAGCCCACGAGGTATGCCAGCTGGTGCCGCGATAATGGCCGTGTTTAAGTTCAGGCACGTAGCTGTCATTGCTTTCGCCCCAGCTCCCTGAGTCTTGCTGCTGGCGCAGCAGAAAGGCGACGGCACGCTGTATGTAGTCCTGTTGCGGATCTTCGCCGGCGAAGATCAATCCGGCGATGGCGCTCCAGGTGCCATAAATGTAATTGGTGCCCCAGCGCCCCCACCAGGAACCATCGGCTTGCTGACTGCGACGCAGGTAATCTATGCAGTCATTGATGGCCTGTTGATCCTGCACCCGATTCTGCAGCGCCAGCGCCATCAAAACCCGGCCGGTGACATCCTCGGTCGGTGGATCCAACAGCGCGCCATGATCTGCGAATGGAATGCAATTCAGGTAATAGGCGGTGTTGTTGGCATCAAATGCAGCAAAGCCGCCATCGTCAGATTGCAATGCCACCAGCCAGTCCAGCGCCTGGTTGATTTCATCCTGATACAACTCGTGCCTACCGGCAACCTGCAACAATGCCACCACCATGCCGGTGTCATCCAGATCGGGATAATGTGGGTTGGCATACTGGAAAGCCCAGCCGCCGCACGCGACATGCGGAGCATGTAGCTTCCAGTCACCGCTGAATTCCTTGATTTGACGCTCCAACAGCCAATTTATGGCACTGTTGACCGATTCCCGATAGCGGGCCGAGTCGGTTTCGACCGGGTTGCTACCGGGGCTCAACAGCGCCACGGCGGCCCAGCCGGTATCCCAGACCGGTGATACACAGGGCTGACAATAGGCGCTTTCAGCATCTATTTCGATGATCAGCTTGTGGATGGACTTGCGACATTGCAGCACCAGCGGATCATCGGCGGCATAGCCCAGGCAATGCAGTGCCATGTAGGCATTGGCCATGGCCGGGAATATCGCGCCCAGCCCATCATCCCCATTGAGCCGCTCAATAAACCATTGTTCAGCCTTGCGCAGCGCACTTTTGCGCATAATGCCCGGCATCACCGGTTCAATCAGATTCAGTGCGCCGCGCTCGATGCCGAGAAACAGGCTGTGCAGTACCGAGGGTTTTAGGAAATAGTTCTGTTCCTGCTCCGGAGGCGTGGTAAACAATTCGGCGATATTGACCTGTCTCGGGTTGACCGCCTTGGGCTTGTGCGCATAGATGATTAGCAATGGCACCATGACGGTGCGTGACCAATAGGCAATCTTGTTCAGATTGAACGGAAACCATGCCGGCAGGTGCATGATTTCTGGAGGTATGTAGGGCACTGCACGCCAGGGCACCTGTTCGAACAGGGCCAGCGCGATGCGCGTAAAAACGTTGGCATGAGCGGCACCGCCGGCCGCGAGTATGCGCTGCTTTGCGCTTAGCATGTGCTGGCTGGCAACATCGTCGCCGACCAGCTTCAGGGCCAGATAACACTTCACTGAACAACTCAGATCCATGTCCCCGCCCTGGTATAAGGGCCAGCTGCCATCGGTCAGCTGATTGCTGCGAATGTAGTTGGCCAGCCGCTGTTCCAGTCCGGTATCAATCTCATCCATGTAATGCATGAGCATGATGAATTCAGCCGGAATCGTGCAATCGGCTTCGAGTTCGAAACACCAATGGCCGTCCGGGTGTTGCAGGTTCAGCAGCGCCCGGCTGGCCTTGCCAGCGGCCTTGCTGAGTCTGACCATGAGTCGCTCAGCAGCATCAGGTTGTGCGGCTGTGGCGGCATCAAGCTTGGCGGGCTGTTGTATAACTGGACTGACGTTAGCCATGGCTGGTGTTCACGCTCTGGCGCTGTTGACCGCAGTCGCGGGTGTCTGACTGCTGTGATAATTATCGGTGGGAAGTTTGATGCCCTCGATGGTTTGCAGTGGCAGGCCCTTGCGCGCACGTCGAAACAGTCCGCGGATGGCCAGGTTGCTGCGTGCGAATACTTTGCTCAATGCGATAATCTGACGCACACGCTGGCGTTTGACTTTGATCTCCTGAGCATTCTGATACAGCGGGTTGCGGTGGATGTTTTGCAGGGTCAACACGGCCAGCGCCAGCGACCACAGGCAGAAATTACGAATCCCGCTTTGCGAGCGCGGAATCAACAGCGTGTATTGCAGAGCGTTCTGTATGTGGCCGTGGGCAATGCCAACCAGTTTTTCCAGGGCCGGAGGGAAGCCATTGGTCTTGCGCTGGGTTTCCAGATGCTGCAGGTCTATGCCGTGCTCGGCGAACAGCTCTTGAGGCCACCAGCAGACGCCACGCTCGCGGTCGTCCCAGACATCCTTGAGAATGTTGGTCATCTGCAGTGCCTGGCCGAAGGATGGCGCCAGCTGCATCAGTTTCATGCGCTTGCCTTGCATGCGCTGGTCATACTGGCAAAACAGGTCAGTGAGCATTTCTCCAACCACGCCGGCGACAAAATAACAGTACTCGTCCAGATCGCTCATGGCCGGCAGACCGTTCAGATCGATGCCTTGCTGGAATCGGCTCATGCCACGGCTCATGACGCTGATGCAGTGATACAGGGCCTGTTGTTGACCACGCGTGAAGCTATGCGTCAACAGCAGCACTTTGTCAGTGTTACGCACGAGCTCCAATTCAGCCGCGGATGCGCTTTTGTGCAGCAGTGGCTGCAGTTTGTCGATGAACTCGATGACATCACGTTTGCCCAGTATCAGATCACTGAAATAGCGCTGAAAATAGGCCTTGCGTTCAGTGTCCAGTGCCGCTTCATCTTCAATGGTATCGGCAATCCTGCACAGCAGATAGGCATTGCCGATGACATGTGACAGGCCATTGGGCAATTGCGGAATGGTCAAGGCGAAGGTTCTGGAGACCGAGCCTAGAATGTGATCCTGGAACTCAGTTGCCTCAGACAGATTGCTGGCATTGGTCATTACTGGCACGTTCGCTATCCTTCTGTTTTTGTTTGACGCTAATCCAAGTACCCGGCTCCAAGTACCCGGCAGCGCCGGGGAACATTGCTCGGGTAGATTACCTACCGCTGGGTAATCAGCTGATCGCTAATTATACGCATCTTGACTGCGAACGGAAAAATCTCCTGTTGCTGGCTAGTACAACAACTGAGATGCTGCAGGTCAGGTGACGGCGATCAATGGTTCTGGCTAGGGGAGACCGGCATAGCCTTGACGATCATGCAGCCAGTGTCGATTTTTACTGACTGCGTCGCAGTATAATGGCTGCTGCTGTCTTTCATCGCAACGGAAACCCTACTATGCGCGCTCAGCAATTTCGAGTGGTCCTCCAACCTGATAATGACGGATACAGTTGGTCGGTCAGCGTTCAGGGCCAGACGCGGCGCGCAGTGAATGGCCTTAGTCCTTTACCAGCGTCGCAACGCCGCCATGAGCGCTGACCGACCAACCCTTTGGGCGCTCCTGTGGTGTCGCGCTGCGGTGTTACCGTGCTGGCCAAGGACGACGGCCATTACCTGCGCACGGCGCCTTGCAGCACAACGCCACAGGAACGCTGAATCTATCATTATCAAGTTGGAGGATCACAGTGATTGAAGTATTTGACGACTGGTCAGAGCATTACCGAAAACGTGTCAATGGACGTCTGCAGCTGGTGCTCAGCAGTCTGCGCAGCCACGTTGGCAGTGATGCCAGGCTGGTGGATGCCATGGCCTACTCGTTGCTGGGTGGCGGCAAGCGCGTTCGCCCACTGTTGGTCTATGCTGCCGGGGAACTGGCTGGAGCAGAACCCGGTCAGCTCGATGCCGCGGCGGCGGCGGTCGAGATGGTGCATTGCTATTCGCTGATCCATGACGATCTGCCGGCCATGGATGATGATGAATTACGCCGCGGTCAACCTACTCTGCACATTGCCTTTGGCGAAGCCACAGCCATTCTTGCTGGTGACGCTTTGCTGACCGAGGCATTCACGGTGCTGGCGCAGGCACCGCAGACACAGCCTGATATGCGATTGCAAAGTATCCTCATGCTGGCTCGGGCCAGCGGTGGCAACGGCATGGTCGCAGGTCAGATGCTGGATATGAGCATGGAGGGCACCCAGCCGTCAACTGCGCAGGTCGAGACCATGTTTGCGTTGAAAACCGGCGCGTTGTTGCATGCCAGCGCAATACTCGGGGTGCTTGCTGCTGGTCGTGGTGAAACCGATCCTCTGTATGGCAAGGTGTCTGCTTTTGCCGAGGCCATCGGGCTGTGTTTCCAGATCCAGGACGACATCATTGATGTGACTTCCGACACCGCATCGCTGGGCAAGCCGCAAGGCTCCGATGCTGCCAGAGGCAAGCCGAACTACGCGCTGCGATTCGGGCTGGATCATGCCCGTCAACGTGCTGACGACCTTTATCAGAGTGCGCTAGCGGCACTGGCTGATTGCAACCATGTCGCCGAGCCACTGCGGCAACTGGGAGCCATGATTACCAAACGCAATCATTGAACAGCACGCGTTTGTTGCACAACAAACACGATGTTGCAGCCCGGTGGTGGTGGTGGATTACAAAGCGCTACGAAAGTGTTAGACTGTGACGGCGGGTCAGTGCGCTAGTGGGGATACGCCTCACTTGGCATTACTATAAAAACATCACGCTGGGGTTAACCAATGCAACCAAACTTATCTACCGTCATGACGGCAATCCGTATGGTGTTGCTGCTATTGTTGCCATTCACGGCACTGGCGCAATCCCTTGAATACGACGTGTTGCTGGATCTGGATCGTGATGTCGCAACCGGCTGTGTGGTCACACCGTCAGGCGCTGCAGCACAGCCTGGATTCGAACGTCGTCTGCGCGCCACAGTGGACAGCGGCACGCTTCAGGTTGTTGATGTTGAATTGCAAGACTGCAACGGTGCAGTGCTGCAAAGCGTGGGCAGTGTTGGTGGCGGCTATCCGGTGGGTCTGGATGTGGGGCTCAATGGCGCCGATGTGATCGAGCTCAGCGTGGGGCTGCTGGAGCTGAACCCGGGTATAGTCAATCAGGTCAGGCTGGTCTTTGTCGCCGACAATGGCGGCGGCTCGGATGTGTTGGCCACCATCGATGGTGGATCCGGCGGTGCTGCGATTTTGCTCGGATTGCCGGTGGAGCCACTGGAAGTGCCGACGCTGGGCTGGTGGGGGCTGGGACTATTGATTACACTGCTGCTGGGCATGGCCTGGTTTGCACATCGGCGCATTGGAGGCATCGGCACACTCAGTGCATTGATGCTGTTCAGTCTGGTGGCCTGGGCGATGAACTTCGTCAGCGATGGTGACGTCAGCGACTGGATCGGTGTCGCGGCGCTGGCCACGGATCTGTCGGGTGATGCCAGTGATGGATCGGCCAATGTTGATGTGCTGGCAGGCTTTGCAGTGGTGGCTGACAACAATCTGTTTTTCCGCATCGACGTGGTCGATCTGCAGAACCAGGTGCCGGTGGCACTCGACGATAGTTTTGTTACCGATGAGGATGTTGCGCTCAATGTGCCCGCAGCGGGCGTGCTGGGCAACGACAGCGATGGCGATCTGGATCCGCTCACGGCGGTTCTGGATGCCGGTCCGGCCAATGCGCAAAGCTTCACGCTGAATGCCGATGGCAGCTTCGACTATACGCCAAACGCAGACTTCAACGGCGCCGACAGTTTTACCTACTTTGCCAATGACGGCCAGGCCAACTCAGTGGCTGCAACCGTTGCCATTACGGTCAATGCGGTCAATGATGCGCCCAGCTTCAGCATCCCGGCCGATGCCAGCGTCGCTGAAAACAGTGGTGCGCAGAGCCTGGCCAACTTCGCTGCCTCCATTTCGCCAGGACCGGCCAATGAATCCGGTCAGACAGTGATGTTCACTGTTACCAACAATGACAACCCGGCACTGTTTTCTGTGCAGCCATTACTGGCCAATGATGGCACGCTGACGTTTACCGCAGCCGCTGACAGCAATGGCACTGCCAACATCACCGTCGAACTGATGGACGATGGCGGCACCGCCAATGGTGGCGTCGATACCTCAGCGCCAACGACCTTTGCCATTGAGATCACCCCGGTCAACGACGCGCCCAGCTTTACCGGTGGACCCAATCAAACTGTACTCGAAGATGCCGGTCCGCAGAGTGTGGCGGGCTGGGCCACCGCTATCAGCGCAGGCCCGCCCGATGAAGCTGGTCAAGTATTGACCTTTAACGTCACTGCCAACGACAACGCGGCGTTATTCAGTGCCGGGCCGGCTGTGGCCGCTGATGGCACATTAAGCTATACCACAGCAGATGATGCCAACGGTACGGCCAATATCACCATTGAACTGATGGATGATGGCGGTACCGCCAATGGTGGCGTGGATACCTCGGCGCCGTTCAGCTTTACGATTGATGTCACTGCAGTAAACGATGCCCCCGAAGTTACATTGGGCACTAATCCTGCGGTGCTTGAGGATGCTGGAGCGCAAACTGTGCCTGGCTTTGCCAGCGGCATCAGCGCCGGCCCGGCGGATGAAAGCGGTCAGGTTCTGACCTTCAATATCATTGGTAATGACAACATGGCTCTGTTCAGTGCCCAACCGGCATTAGCTGTTGCGACCGGCAATCTGACTTTTACCCCAGCGGCCGACGCCAGTGGCACCGCCAATATCATGGTGGTACTAATGGACGATGGCGGCACCGCCAATGGAGGTGTGGACACTTCGGCGACGCAGACGTTTGTTATTACCATCAATGAAGTCAACGATTCGCCCAGCTTTGTCGCCCCTGGCGACCCGGCCGCCAGCAATGAAGACGCTGGTCCGCAGAGCCTGGCATGGGCGTCTGCCATTAGCGCCGGACCACCGCCGGAAGCCGGGCAGTCATTGACTTTTAATCTGAATCAGACTGCAATTGACAGCACCTTGTCATTTACCACACCACCCAGCGTGAACCTGGTCACTGGCAATGTGGAATACGAAGCAGCGGCCAATGCCTATGGCATGGTCAGCTTCGATGTGTTGTTGTTGGACAATGGTGGCACCGCCAATGGTGGCGTGGATACCTTTGGCCCGGTGGCTTTGACCATTACGGTTAATCCGATCAATGATCCACCTACCGTCGGTGCAGCCCCAACCACCAATGTAACCACCAATATTGGTCTGGATGTAGCTGCAGGCTCGGGTCTGTTGGCTGGCGCCAGCGATGACCCCACCGAAGCGGCTGATCCCAATGGTCCGGCGGCGCCTGGCACTACCCTGACCGTAGGCAATGCGGGCAATCCTGCTCCGACCACCACAGCGCTGGGTGGCGATGTGAGCATTAATACAACCACCGGTGCATTTACCTACAATCCACCGCCTGGTTTGAATACCGGCATTGACACTTTCGATTACGTGATCTGTGATAACGGTATCCCAGGTCCCGGTGTTTGCAGCGCTACGCTCACCGCAACCATTAACCTGACTGGCAACACCATCTGGTTTATTGATGATGACGCAGCGGCAGGTGGCAGCGGACGCTTGTCCGATCCGTTCAACTCCATTGCCGCATTCAATGCCGTACAGGGCGGCGGTGGTACGCCGAACCCGGCCGTCGGTGACTTTATCTTCCTGTTCAGCGGCAATTACACCGGCAGCTTCTCACTGCTGGATAACCAGACCCTGTTTGGTCAGGGCACCACTGGTGTTGGTTTTGATGCCTTTACCGGCATTGCCCCACCAGCAGGCAGCACTGCTCGGCCAACATTGGCCGGTGCCGATCCTGTGATCAGCACCACAGCTGCGGCCAGCAATGCCATCAACGTGGCCGCTAGCAACACTATTCGAGGTTTGAACATCGGCAATACCACCAGCTTTGGTATCGCGGGCACTTCCACCGGCACCCTCGCCATCAGTCAGGTAGACATTACCGGCACCGGCGGTTTGCTGGATATCGATGGCGGCAACACCGGTATTCTGGGCGCTGTGTTTGGCGCACTGACTTCGACCAGCAGCAATGTCCCGAATGTGGTTGATATTCAAAATTACGGGATTACCGATTTGCTGGCCACCAGCACTACCATTCAGGGTCCATCACAATCGGGCTTCCTGTTACAGAACAATGCAGGCGCGAGCGTGCTTAACTTTGGAAACCTTGCTAATCTGCTGACCACCAATGGCGCAGGCTTTGTGGCCAGCAACACCGGCACAGTGACCATCAGTCCGCCAGCACCAGTGACTATCCAAACCATTGGAGGCCCCGCGCTCAATCTGACCGGTGGCACCTACAATGGCTTTAATTTCAGCAGTATTTCAGCCAATAACACGGTTTCAGGCGTCATGCTGAACAACGTTTCCGGCTTTATCAGCTCAGGTGGCGGCACCATTCAGAACACCTCGGGTGATGCGTTTGTAATCACCGGCGGCAGCAACAGTGTGACTTACGGCGGTACTATCACCAATGCCGCTGGCCGCTCTGTTGTGGTGACCGGTCACACCGGGGGAAATGTGGTGTTTAACCCCATCAACGACACTGCTCAGGGTGTTTTCCTGAACAACAATGCCGGTACCACCTTCTTCTTCGCTGGCACTATGAACCTCAACACCGGCGCCAACAATGCCTTTACCGCCACCAATGGCGGCAGCATTGATGCAACGGGTGCCGGTAGCACCATTAGCACGTCAACTGGCGTGGGCGTGATTATGAGCGATGTCAGTTTCCGCAATACCAATTTCACGGTGCAGTCGGTGTCGGTCAACGGCGCAGCCAACGGAATTATTCTGGATAACACCGGTACCGCTGGTGGCTTTACCGTCACCGGTGACGGCAGCAATGCCCGCAATGGTTCCGGCGGGGTCATCCAGAACACCACCGGAGACGGGATACTGTTGGCCGATGCCAGTAACGTGACACTGCGTTCCATGAACCTCATGAACGTCGGCAACAGTTCCGATTCCAGCGCAGGTGGTAACAATCTGGGCAGCAATGACCATGGCATCCAGAGCGAACGCGGTGGCAGCATCGTGCTATCGGGGGTGTTGATTGATAACCCGGCAGCCGGCGGCTGGGAAGCTGTCGATCTGGGCGGTGTTAATCGCATTGATAACAATAGCCGCATTGAAGGCGTCAATGTTTCAAACATGCAGGCTTTGGAGGTGCGCAATACCAATACCAACATGACCTCATTTACTATCGACGACAGCGAGTTTACCAATCAAGCAGCTACCAATGGCAGCAGTTACGTTTTATTCCAGAGCTTTGGCAGCTCAGACATGAGCGTATTTGTGGATAACAGCAGCCTGTTTGAACAGTTGTTTGGTGTGGGCTTACAAGCCAATGCTGGCGCCGCTGCAGGCGATAACGGTACGGTCAACTTTACAGTGCAGAACTCGACATTTCGGACTGCTGTTGATGGTACTGTGGGTGTCGGTGCGACAGGCGGTTTAGGCGGTATTGTAGGGGCAGTCAGTCAAAACGCCACCATCAATTACAACGTTGACAACAACACCCTGAGCGACCTGGGACGTCCGCTGGCCAATGGCGGTACTGTTACCTTCCAGGGTATTGGCGGCACAGGCAAGACCATAGACGGCTCGTTTGACATGAACAATGTTGACCGTATCGGCTACCCAACAGCGGCTGCAGCTACCACGACAGTCGGCCACCGGGTGATTGATATTGTTACCGAAAACAACATCAGCTTCCTCGATCACGAAAGTGATCTGAACGTAATGGACGATACCTCGCGCGAAGCCTTCTTCGTCTCCAGCCGTGGCGCGTCACAGGACTTTGATATCAGTATCACCAACAATATGCTGGGCCAGGTAACACCGATTGGCACGACCAATCGCGAAGCCATTGAAATGCTGTCGGAAGACAGCTCCGATATGGAAGCCATAGTGATGAACAATATGGTGATGGGTAATACCAGTACCCTGGATCAGGTAGTTGACATCGATATTGAAAACACCTCTTTCATGGACATGCGCTTCAACAACAATACTGTCGCCAACGCGCAAGCTGCCGGCGGAGTAGAAATAGTTGTTGACACCGAAAGCGGCACTTCCAACCATTGTATGCAGTTTCTCGGAAACACCGCGGTCGATGTTGAGTTTGATGTAAATGCCGCGGCAATGGGTCACCGGATCGAAAATTTTGCCAACCGGGTGGCCAACAATCCGGGTGTTACCAACTTTATCGATGGTGTCGGTGTCACGGATGTTGCCAACAATACCTGCCAGGTACCGGATTTCTGATGCGAGCTACGTTGACAGGTAATGTCTTGTTCACTGTGAAAATCATATCAGTTAGCTTGTGCGACTTGGGTGCCAACGCAGGCCGACCCCTGACAAGGCGGCTGTATTCGGGGGCATAACAATAAGCCATAACAATATGTCATAACAATAAGTCATAACAATTAATAAGAGGAGATAAACATGTCAGAGCCATTCTTAGCCGAAGTCCGCATGGTGGGGTTTAATTTTGCACCACGTGGATGGGCATTCTGTGATGGGCAGATTTTACCTATTAACCAAAATCAATCGCTGTTCTCATTACTTGGCACAACTTATGGCGGTGATGGCAGAACCAGTTTCGCACTTCCTGATTTGCGCAGCCGCACAGCGATTCATGTCGGTAACAGTAATGGTGGAGGCGATCACCTGCTGGGCCAGAAAGGGGGTGAGGAGACCCATACGCTAGCCGCGAATGAAATGCCTCAGCATACTCATACCGCACAGGCAACCAATACCCCATCCATTGATGATGATCCGACCAATCGGGTGCTCGGCCAGGGCCCCAGCAATATGTATGCTGCGCACAGTGCCAGTGTTGCCATGGGCTCCGGAATGATTGCCAACGCAGGAGGTGGGCAGGCGCATAACAACATGCAGCCCTATTCGGTCGTTAATTTTTGCATTGCCCTGCAGGGCTTGTTCCCGTCACGTAATTAGGAGCCCGCCATGTCAGAACCATTTGTAGGTGAAATTCGCATGTTCGCGGGCAACTTTGCACCGCGTGGTTGGGCTTTTTGTGATGGCCAGTTACTGGCAGTGTCACAGAATGATGCCCTGTTCAG
>JAJFKZ010000149.1 GCA_021772955.1 Gammaproteobacteria bacterium
CATGCATGCGTTGCAGCGGCAGAAAACTGTCCGCTCTGGCAACGTCGACCAGTCGGGATTCAGTTCGAGATAGCAATCGAGGCAGCATCATCGCAAGCATCGTAGGTGTGAATCAGGCCCATCAGTATATCGCCTTCGTGGCGGTGATAGTCAGACATCATCAGGCCAACCCGGAATCCAATCAAAAGTAATACAAAAAAACATGCAATCAATGGATTAGCTTATGCAGTAGTCTTCTGAACACTACCTCGTATAGCCTACAATAAGTCATGACCATCACTGCACACGCCATCCCAATTCTCACCTACCACAGTATCCATGTGGATGGTATGGACTACGCCAGCAACGATCACATCGGGCTGGCTGAGGACCTGGAACTGATACATGCCCTGGGATGGCAAGTCATTGGTTTGAACAAGTTGGTGCAGGCGCTGATCGGCGATGATTGGACAGCACTGCCGCAGCGCAGTGTTGCCATTACGCTGGACGACGGCAGCTGGTTTGACTGGTACGACTTGCCGCATCCGAGCTTTGGCATGCAGCGCAGCATGGTCAATATCCTGCGTGATTTCCAGCAGCGGCATGGAGCTGCTGCGCAACCACAACTGCAAGCCACCAGCTTTGTGATTGGCTCCGCCACGGCCAGGGATGCGCTGGACAAGTCTTGCATGATTGGCCTGGATTGGTGGCGCGATGACTGGTGGCAACAAGCGCATGCTGAAGGCCTGTTGCAGATCGCCAATCACAGTTGGGATCATCGCCATTCGGCATTGCCGACCGAGCTGCGTTATAGCCCTGACGCTGATTACGGCAACTTTGAACAGCTTGAAGATGCACAAGAGTGCGACTGGCAGATAGGCCAGACGCAAGTTTATTTGCAGCAGCTGCTTGGAGTAAGCCCGTCACCAGTATTCGCCTACCCTTATGGTCACGTACCGGATTTCGTTGCCGATGACTATCTGCCTGAATTTGGTGCAAATATGGGTCTGCAGGCTGCGGTCAGCACGGAACCTGCCATGGTCACTGCCGATAGCAACCGCTGGCGTTTGCCACGGTATGTTTTCCGCAGAGACTGGAGCTCTGTGGATGGTCTCAGGCGATTGTTGGCGGTGGACGTGTAAGAATCAATGCCTGTGTGATGCCTGATTCCACACCGCATAGGCATCATGCCACCAGCCATGTTGCCGGATCTGCTCCAGGAACCAGTGCGTATCCTCTGCAAGTGAAGCGGTCAACATATCGATTTCTTCCCGACTGATCAGTCTTGCATGCAAGACATGATCAATCAGCTTGATCGGGACAGATTGGCGCCAACTGACATCTTGCATGCAGGCATCGTCAAGCCTGACCCAAATGCCATCATGCTGGTGTACTTTGGCCAAGCCAGGTAAAACATGACGATCCGTCGCCATTGTCTGGCTGGTTTGGTTCAGCTGCAAAAATTGAAGGACCGCATGAAAAATGGCTCCTGTATCGGCCTCTGCAGGCGCAGGCAGAATCAGCATGTTCTCGGCAGAGAATCGCTGCAACCAGTTCTGTAAGTGATACCCATAACGGCTTAGCGTGACAATGCCCAGTGCGGGGTCGCTTGCAAGAATGCCGACATTGGGATCCAGTGTGCGGTGCCGTATGTGATGCAGATAGCCGGAAATGGATCGATGTACCGGGTTTCTGACCAGCAGGATCAGCTTGATGTCGGTGCCGAGCACATCGGCGATGTCATCAACGATGTTTCTGTATTGCCCGGTAATGGGGTCGTTACCCCGGCGCGTCCAAAACCACGCAGCACAGGCATCACCAGCCTTTTGCCCAGTGTTTTGCTGTGCCAGACGCTGCTGCAGTATGGCCAGTTCTTCCGCTTTGCAAAAGTCAATTTCATTGTCCTTGTCCTCCGGCATGAACACCTGAGGATGCTCGCGCAGACCGGCATGCAGCCAACTGGTGCCACACTTCTGTGCACCGATGATGAGGAACTGTGGCAAGGTGCCGAGTTGATTCATGACAGGCAATGATACAAAGTTTGAGGCCATGAGCGCGTGACTGCTGTGAATAGTACCAAAATTAGTCTCGACACTGTTCATCCCCGGACCTCAGCGCCGGTTGGCGTGCCAATATAACAGTAATGTTGCCACCCGCCAGCGTTTGTCAGTAGAATGACCAGCTGACCGGGCAGTTTGCGCATTTGCGAACAATCACATAACAACACGATCAGGAAATCAAGCATGGATCTGAATCTTATCCCCCCGTTGCTGGGTGTCGTCGGCCTGGTGGCTGCGTTCATCGTTTATCTCATTGTCATGAAACGGCCTGCCGGTGAAGGCAAGGTGGCGGAAATCGCCGAGGCCATTCACTCCGGTGCCATGGTATTCATGAAGCGTGAATACTCGATCATGTCGGCATTTGCGGCGGTGCTGGCGATCGGTCTGTTCCTGGCCTTTCCCAGCTGGCACACCGCGGCGGCCTTTGTCAGCGGTGCCTTGAGCTCGGCCATTGCCGGCTACATCGGCATGTACACGGCCACGCGCGCCAATGTGCGTACCACCACGGCGGCGGTCAACGAAGGCGCTGCCAGCGCCTTGTCGGTAGCCTTTTTCGGCGGCTCCATCATGGGCTTGACCGTGGCTGCCATGGGCTTGCTGGGACTGGGCAGCATGTATTACTTGTTTGGTGCTGATCCCCAGCACGCCGAGGCCATTCATGGTTTTGGCATGGGTGCATCGGTGGTCGCACTATTCTCACGCGTAGGCGGTGGCATTTTCACCAAGAGCGCAGACGTTGGGGCTGATCTGGTCGGCAAGATCGAGGCGGGTATCCCGGAAGACGATCCGCGCAATCCCGGTGTGATCGCCGATAACGTGGGTGACAACGTCGGTGACGTGGCCGGCATGGGATCAGACATATTCGAGTCTTATTGCGGTTCCATGATCGCCTGTATCGCCATTGCCGGTACTTTTGCGATCAGTTCGGCTCTGGGCGATCGGCAGAACCTGATGTTTTTGCCGCTGGCACTGGCCTCGGCGGGTCTGTTGTGTTCCATCGCCGGTATTTTTATCGTCAAACTGGCCTCGGCCAGTGCGCCGGCCACGGCACTGCGGTTCGGTACATTTGGTGCTGCCGTCATTTTCATTGCAGTGGCCTGGTTTGTGATCAGCGGCCTCGGCATCAGCAGCGCGGTGTGGTGGTGTGTGGTATCGGGCGCGCTTGGCGGCATCGGCATTGGCCTGATCACCGAGTACTACACCGGCGGCAAGCCGGTGCGCCAGATTGCCAGCGATGGCCAGACCGGCGCAGCCACGGTGATGATTTCCGGCCTTGCCGTGGGCATGAAGTCGGTGACCATTCCGGTGGCGATCATTGCCGCGATCATCTTTGTCACCAGTGTGCTGTTGCCGGAGGGGCAGGGTGTTTATGGCGTTGGCATCGCTGCTGTGGGCATGCTGGCCACGGTCGGCATTACTATGGCCATCGATGCCTACGGCCCGGTTGCTGATAACGCTGGCGGCATAGCCGAAATGGCCGGTCTGGGCAAGGACGTTCGGGATATCACCGACGGTCTGGATGAAGTCGGTAACACCACGGCTGCCATCGGCAAGGGCTTTGCCATCGGTGCGGCCGGTCTGGCGGCGTTGGCGATTATCGCTGCCTACATCAAAACCGTCGGCATCCATGTGCCCGGTTTCATGCTGGATATCAGCAATCCCAAGGTACTGATGGGCATGTTCCTGGGCGGCATTTTCCCGTTCCTGGTGGCAGCCATCACCATGCGTGCAGTCGGTGACGCCGCGTTTGACATGATCCAGGAAATCCGTCGCCAGTTTCGCGATATACCGGGCCTGCTGGAAGGCACTGCCAAGCCGGACAATGCCCGCTGCATTGACATCGCCACCAAGGCAGCACTGCAGCGCATGATATTGCCCGGTGCATTGGCGGTGCTGTCGCCAATCATCGTCGGTTTTGTGATGGGCGCGCATGCACTGGGTGGCCTGTTGGCCGGTGCCCTGATCGCCGGTGTTTTGCTGGCGCTGACCATGGCCAATGCCGGTGGTGCCTGGGACAACGCCAAGAAGTATGTCGAAAAAGGCAA
>JAJFKZ010000150.1 GCA_021772955.1 Gammaproteobacteria bacterium
CGTGAATTCGCAGGATAACTGCGACACTTGAATGTTTACCCCAAAGAGAGCCAGTGCCGGTAGAATCTTAAGCTCTCAAACAAAGGATTCAAGTGTTATGTCAACAACATACCGACAACTGACTCTGGCACAACGATACCAGATTCAAAGCGATTTGGCAGCAGGTTTTAGTGTCACTGAGACCGCTACCCGACTGGCTTGTCATCGCAGTACCGTCTACCGCGAGCTTAAGCGCTGCCCCGGCTCAGGTTACCAGGCCAACAAGGCGCAACAGGCAAGCCAGCACCGCCGCCGCAATGCAGCCAAACACAGCAAGTTTTCACTGGATCTGTGGCGGTGTATCCGCCAGGCTTTGAAGCGATCATTCAGTCCGGCCATGATCAGCCATCGGCTGCATCTCGAGAGCAGCAGGCTGAGCGTTTCTACGGCAACAGTGTATCGCTGGTTGCGCTGGGACTGGCAGCATGGCGGCAGCTGGTATTGTTACTTGCAGCGCGCAATGCGACCCTATCGAAGAACCTACGGTCAGCGCAGCTGGCGCTCACGCTATGACGATCACCGTTCCATTCATGAGCGGCCGGTGAGTGCACAGGAACGAGGTCGGCTGGGCGACTGGGAGGGTGACACCATGTACGGCAAGCAAGGCCATCTGGTCACGTTGGTGGACCGGAAATCACGCTTCGTGCTGGCCAAAAAGATTGCATTGCGCACCAAAAAGCTGACCACGGAAGCTGTGGTAGAGATGCTGAAAGACCAGCCAAGGCACACACTGACACTGGACAATGGCGTAGAGTTTGCAGATCACAAGCTGATCGAAGATCGAACAGCTACCGAGGTGTATTTTGCAGACCCATATGCATCCTGGCAGCGCGGCAGCAATGAAAACGCGAATGGTCGCCTGAGAAGATTTATACCCAGGTCAACAGACTTGGCAAAATACAGTTCACAAAAATTAAGGCGAATTGTCGAAAGACTGAATCATCAACCAAGAAAATGTCTTGGTTGGCGTTCATCATATGAAGTATATTATGGCGTGAGTGTCGCACTTATGATGTGAATTCACAGGATTCCGCGCCTGATGCTGCGGTATCCAGCGTTCAAACTTTGACGATTACTGCTGGGCCAGTCACCGCGAATGACAATATGCTGTTTGGTGAGGTGCTGCTCAATGAGGATGGAGCACAGTCTCCAGAACTGCGTATCACTGCAGCTGCCAGTGATGTGGTGCCAACACCACCACCACTATAGTGAGTTGAGATTATTATATATACTACTTATCATTTTAGATTTAAAAAAAACGGCACCACTGGTGCCGTTTTTCTTGAGTGGCAGTTACGAGCGGACTACTGGAGGTGCAAAACCTACTGTAAGCTGGCCACTGCGAATGAAGCGAAGCATACAGCGCGGCTCAAGCGTAATACACAGCACGTATTGTCCCTAGTCTAATCCAGTACAATTGCCAATAAACGCACTTGACACGTGGCCATCTATTAGCGGGTATTTACACAAAATTATTTCGGGACTGGCGATCCCCCACCACAATCAATGCCATTTCCTACGGATGTTTTGTCATCATTTGTTGGGTCTGTTTCAGTTTGATCCACATGTGCGATACCACCATCACGGATTAGGAGCGCGTTTATATTTTTCGGACCACAGAATTCCAATGTAACAGAAACTAATGAATTAGCTGGTATGGTAGGCGCGACACATTCCCACGTTGAAAGTTCTCCAATATGTGGAGGCGGGTTTACTGATTGGCAATTGATAGATGGGTCTTGGGTGAATGAAAACGGAGAATTTGGAAGTACGTTAGAGGAGCCAAGATTGATTCTAAACTCAGCATTGGTAGCAGTTGCGGGGCCATTGTTTGTAAAAACCAGAACTGCTGGATTTGAGCTAGAGCCTTCTCCTAAAATATTGACTTCGATATCAACATCTGTGCATGAGCCGTCTAGTGGGTCACTAACAGGTATGCCTATTAGTGGATACTCTGTAACGTCGTTGATGCCATCACAATCTGAATCTGTAGCAGCAACATTTGTGCCAATGAGGTATTCGATGCCATCGATCAGCTGGTCGCTATCGGTATCAATGTCAGCTGGGTAGGCATATCCTAACACTCCGGCTAAACTGATTGCCGTATAACCGATCGATTGCATAGCTGGAAGCTCTGATTCAGGGAAAACGGCATGGTCATCTCTTTGAGGATTGTATCGCCTAAGTACTTTAACTGCACCTACTGGAATGCAAGTGGGTTCAGGATTGCATAATGGCAGTAAATATCCCTCAATGCCCTCGTAGCGATAGCCTACGCTTAAGAACGCGTTGATTTCTGACTCTGAGATTGCATACACCATATCCTTGTTGTTTTGATTACAATTCTTCTTACAAGCAGGGTTTTCTCCTTCAAAAGTGAGTCGATATAGCGGCGTGAGCTCTCCAGCGCCAAATGGATTACGAAACGTTGAGAATACGTAAAGTTGTGCAGCTGGGTTTATTGCTGGACTTGGTGGCGGATTAGAGGTGCCAGGGAACGCTTGATATTGAGGGATTAAACTGCCTATTTGTGTTGCATAGTTATGCTCTTGTATAAAAGCATGACTATAGGCAATTTGCGGTGATGTTGTGTACTGAGTATCTTCAGCACCAAAACTGAATTGAGCAAATAATGGCGTTAATCGATTCACCATTTGAATATTATTGACAGTGCCGAGCATTCTCTTTACTGCAGCTTCTGCGTCTGGGATGCCATAACCAAACTCGGTGTCGTGAGGTAATCCAGCAGCGGATCTGGATGAAGTTTCATTCAAAACATCGCGAATACCTGTTACGAAGATGCCATTGGTTGTCGGGTCACCATCGCCAGTTCGTGCCAGTGGGTTGATTGAGCGCAAAATGCCCAGCAGTCCAGTTACATGTGGAGCTGACATAGACGTGCCAGTACAAGGGCCCAGCCCGTCAATCACCCCGTCTGCAGCATCGGTGCAACCGAGATCAACGGCCCACTCCATGCCTTCGTAAAACAGTGATGGGACATTCTTTGCTGGTGCAACTACATCAGTTTTAGGTGAATTGGCGCCTGTGAAGCTGACATTGGATCCACATTCATTTGTGCCTGTACGTGGGCAGTTCGGCCTGTCATCCCAAAATGTAAGGGCATCATTATTAATACCGCCTTGTGCAATACCACCTACAGCGATCACGCGTTGATCGTGTGCCGGAAACTGCAGTGTGGTAATGTTATTCCCGGCAGCGCCAACCATAATCTGGTCACGTTCGGCTGCGGTTTCGATAGCAAGACACCAAAGATCATTGTTGCCGCCATTTGCACAATAATCCGGTGGAATACCGTTTTGACCGCTTGGTCGACCAAAACTCATGTTCATTGCGGAAACACCACTGTCTGCAAGCAGTGTGGTGGCTTCCGCGATGATTTCATCCGGAAAGATAGGACGAACAGATGTACCAGTACAAAATGGTTCAGATATTTTTTCAATCAACAGTCCACAGTTAACACAGATGCCGGGAAAATCTGATGCTATTTTAGCTGCCAGTACTCCCGCAACATGTGTGCCATGCCCTGCAAAAGAAGGGATCATCATTCCATCGATTGTTCCATCCAGTTGGTCACACGCAGAATTGTCTGTAAATGCTGGTCTTAGCTCATCAGCAACAGGATCCAACAAACCTCCAGCCAATAATGGTGCAGCAAGGTCAAAGGACAAATGACTGATGAAATTCCCACCAGCAAATGTATTGTTTGTGTTGACGCTGATTAAATCCGGATGGTCTTCCTGGATACCAGTGTCGATGGTTGCTATCCAGCTGTGACCTCTGGCATAGATTCTGGCATTCTCAATGTTTATTGCCGCGCTATTCCAGCTTGTGCCTGTGACAGCGTTGGTGTTGCCTGAGGCTGATGATAGTGTTATGTCATTCTCTATAATGTAAGCGGCATCAATGAATTGATCGCTCTCTAGTGTCGAGAGTGTCGTGGTAATGTTGATAAGTGCCGGGTATTCCAACACCAGATAGCGCTCTAATTTCGAGCGTGCAGAATTCGGGGTTTGCTCGAGCAGGGTTTTAAAATTACCTGTTGCGCGCTTTGTGAGCACATAGCTTATGTTGCTCGGCGGGGCAGTATTTAGGGCGGCGATAGGGCTTTGTGGGTTGCCTCCAGAGAAACCACTGCTTGCTGGTTGTACCACATTCTCTGGTGTAGGCGCTCCTGGGTCAGCCGAAAGCAATATCGCAATTCGTACGGGATCAAGGGTCGCAAATGAATGATGAGAAATGACAAATGTGATGATAATAATCAGAAAATGGCGATGTTTAAGCATAATAAAGTTCCTTCTTTTATATACGTATTTCAAGATATGTGTGTGATTTTTATGGGTATGTGGTCTTGATCTCTATCTTGATTGACAAGTGCTTTGAGCAGTCATTTGACTTTTTTGAGTGTGGCTGTTGATTTCAAGCTGTAAGTTTTATGTGATTGCTCTCTGCGCGCAAAGTACAGTCCCAGTCCACTGATCAACAGTATCAGCAATGCAGTGTTTGGTGCATTCAATGCAGGTACTGCACTGGCTGCCGGGCCAACGCTGAAGTTGGTTTCAAATATCAGGATGCGTTCAGAAGGGTCAGCTGGCAATGTTGATTCGTATGATGCTTTATAAGTGCGTAGTGTGTAATCCCCTTGCTCGAGTGTTCCAATCGTAATGTTGAAAGTCGTGATATTGCCAACACATACCTCTATAGCCCACGGCTCCCCAGCGTAAGAAAGAGTGACTTCAATGATGTTATCTGTGATTTCAGTCAGGTGAGAGAGATTTTGATCGTTAAATCCGATGGCATCACATGGACCGACGATGTAACCAACTTGAATCGGTGCGCCTGCAGTTAACCTTGGTGGCAGCACGGGGGGTTCAATCGCCATTGCGATTGACGTTGAGGTCAAAATGACCGTAATTAAAAGTGATTTCAGCATGTTTTTTCCCTTCACATATACATCCGTGTATCGCTCCTTATATCATCGATGATCGCGCCTGTCAACTATCACCCTCCGGTCGCTCTGTTAGAGCTCGTGTGTCAGAAGCAGCCACTTGTTAGCAGCCGGTATGGACGGCTGGATTGGGTATAGACACACTGGGGACTGCTGCGAGCTCACGCGGGCAAAGCCAGAATGTAGACATTATGGATTGACCTGTCCAACCTCGACATCGTGGGTTATGTTTGAGGTTGGACTATCCTTAACAAAGAGCCACAGTGAGGAGGACAGGTCAATGAACCATTTTAACGATGTCTATGCAGGATTGGACGTACA
>JAJFKZ010000016.1 GCA_021772955.1 Gammaproteobacteria bacterium
TCCACTATTCGCCTCAAAAGATCGATAAATCTGTCTCAAACCGGCTTTCCCTCGCTACGGCCGGTCAAGTCCGACAGGCTGCTAGCTGGATTTTTCCAGATAGCTGGTTTGCTGTTCGCGATACCACTTGGTCGCCACCCATTTATCACCCTCGAGCACCGGCAAACCGGCATGCAGACTGCGTGGCTCCACCGCGCCATCGGGCCGGCAATTGTGAAACAGACACAAGCTGCCGAGACGCGCCGGCACTTCGATGCCAAGCTCGGGAAATTCAGTCGCGCCGCCGGCTGGCACATCACTCAGGTAAATCACGGCGCTGGCGCAGCGTTGGCCACCGTCTTGCAGCAGCCTTGCTGACACCGGCAAGTCCGGATCAAAATAATCAAAATGCGGCTGGTAGAACTGCCCCGGCTGATAATGCAGTATGGAAAAAGGCTCGGACCGACGGATGTCGATACCGGTGATAGCAGAGATTTTGCGGTCGATGTGATGGCTGATCATATCAGTGACCTGCAAGGGCAAAAAGGTGGAATCACTGGTGCGCACTTTGGACTTCATGCTCGCCTGCTGACTGCCTGGATCGGTGGCATCTGCGCTGATGACCTGTGCCCGTCGCATCAGCGGCGTCGCCAGATGAATCAGGTAGGCACATTCCGGCAGGCTCAAGGCATTATGTGCAACCCTCACCAATGGCTGCTCGTGCAGCCGCTCCCACTGCAATTGTGGCGGCAGTTGCGGCACCAGCCACGACGGCTGGATGGTAGTGTTGCTGATAGCGCCCGCAGTCGGCTGCCGCGATACCAACAGCCCAGACCAATTAGTCTTGTTATTTGCCTGCAAGGCACGCAAGGCGGTGTCGCACAAGGGATAACCTTTGGCTGCTGCCTGTTGCAACCATTGCCGGGCATTATCGGCATCGTGTTGCGCCAAACAACAGCCCAGATTGAACTGCGCCACCACATCACCGGCCTGTGCCGAGCGCTGCAACAAGGCCATTACCGGTTCCGTGGCGCCTTCTGCAAGCATGCGCAGAAAACCCAGTGCGCGCAACGCCAGCGGCAAATTGGCCGCGACCGCCTGCTGCCAATGCTTGCAGACTTCCGCACCCTGTGACTGCGCGGAATCGCAGCGATAGATCAGATCAGCATAGCGGTAAGCAGCTTGAGCCGCGCCAATGTCAGCGGCGCTTCGATAACTGGCCAGCGCTGCGGTCATGTCCTGCTCGGTGCCCATGCCCTTCTCCTGACAGTAGCCCAGGGCATCCAGCGCTTCGGGCATGTGCTGATTGGCCGCCAGTTGCAGCCACTGCATCATCCGGGGCAGATCACGTTGCTGAAAGCAGTACTGGCTGAGCATGAACTGGCTGTGCTTATCGCCTTGTTCAGCCAGGCGCTGATAATCTTCGAGGCTATGTGAGTGCATCGTTCATCACTAGATGGCGTTAATCACGGCATATGCTGGATACAACACCGCTGCGCGTGTTGATCTGCAACAACCGGCGACCGTTGAAGAATTCGTAACGGTAGCCTACCACTGCGCCAAATTTATTCTGCAATTGCACCACATTATCCGCATCGAGTTTGCGTACCACCGCAGTGCTGTCACCACGAACAATGAGTTTGCCCTTGATGCGGGCAGAGTTGGATCCGCAATCCAGTGCATGCGCGGAACAGATCGAGAACATAAGCATTAAAGCCACTACCAGTATGGTTTTCAATGATGCCCTCCTTTGGTGTAACGGGTGCCCATTTCGTCTCTGCATACTAATACCAGCACAAATACTACCATACTCAGCTTGTGCCATCGGCGTGCGTGGCAAGGCGTCACAGCGACAGCTGTAGCACTCTATCTCGTCAGTGGTTTGCCGGGCTGATCTGAAAAGCATTTCCGGTTTACGCTACACTTTAATGCATCGTTATGCACCGGGTTGCCAATATGACTAGTCTGATCAATCGAATTGCCTGTCTGACGTTGTTGCTGACCAGTCTTGCATCAGTGGCCGCCGATATCGGCCATGAAGCTACCGATGTGGATTTTCAGTGGGCCGTGAAGATTCCCATGCGCGATGGCGTGTTGCTCAATGCCACGGTGTATCGGCCACCAAACTGGCAACAACAACAGCTACCCAGCATCATCACCATTACCCCCTACATCAGCGACCGTTACCATCCTGATGCACAGTACTTTTCCCGTCACGGTTACGCCTTTCTGGTCGTGGACACGCGTGGGCGCGGCAACAGTGCAGGTGAATTTTTGCCCATGGATCTGCAAGATGGCAAGGACGGTCATGACGTCGTGCAGTGGGTGGCCGCACAACCTTGGTCAAACGGCAAGGTGGCGATGCGTGGTGGCTCTTATGGCGGTTACAACCAATGGGCGACAGCACGCTATTTTCCGGCCAATCTCAGCACCATCGTACCGATCGCCTCGCCCTATCATGGTGTCGATTTTCCCATGAACTACAACGTGCAGTATCCCTACGTCATCCGCTGGCTGACACTGACCAGCGGCGTCACACCGCAAGGCCGGATTTTCGGCGATGATGCTTTCTGGAACCGCAAATACCTCGAGTACCATCAGTCCGGGATTGCCTTCGCGCAACTGGACGAGCTGGTTGGCAATCCCAGCGCCACTTTCCAGCGCTGGATCTCGCATCCCCACCTGGACGATTATTGGGCCAAGCGCGTGCCGTCAGCGCAAGCATTAAACAAACTGTCGCTGCCCATCCTCACCATTACCGGCTATTACGACGGCGATCAGCCCGGTGCCATGCAGTATTACCGCGAACACATGCAGCATGGCAACGCGGCGGCAAAGGCCAGTCACTACCTGCTGCTGGGACCATGGAATCACAGCGGCACGCGCATGCCAACCCAGGAATTCGGCGGTATCAAGTTCGGTGACGCGATGATGTTTGACGCCTTTGCGCTGGATCATGCCTGGTATCAGTGGACCATGGCCGATGGTGAGCGGCCCGGGTATCTCAAGGACCGCGTAACCTACTTCGTCGCCGGTGGCAATGCATGGAAATCCGCACCATCACTTGAGGCCGTTGCCAACCACGAACTCAAACTGCTGCTCGGCAGCCAGCAGCAACAGCACACCGCGTTTGCCACTGGCAGTCTTACTGAGTCGGCAACCGATGGCCTGGACTATTCACACTACCGGTATGACCCGCTGGATACCAGTAAGGCCGAGCGTGGTGACGCTGAGGCCTACCTGATCGACCAGTCCGAAGTGATTCATACTAACGGTGACGGCCTGATTTTCCACAGCGAAGCGTCCACCGAAGCCACCGAAATCAGCGGTTTCCTGAAGCTGGAAGCCTGGTTGGAAATGGACGTAGCGGACACCGACATCAATGTCACCGTGTATGAGATCAAGGCCGACGGCAGCAGCATCGCGTTGGCCGGCGAGACGCTGCGCGCGCGTTACCGTGAATCATTGCGGGAACCAAAACTGGTGGAGCCGGGCCGTGTGAATCTGTACACTTTTGAGCGCTTTTACTGGTTCTCACGCCTGCTGGCACCAGGCTCGCGTCTGCGCCTGTTCATCCGCCCGGCCAACGGCGTACAGCAGCAACGCCATTACAACGCTGGCAAGCCTGTGCATCTGCAAACCAGTAATGATGCCCGCACCGCCACCATCAAACTGCATCACAGCAAGCGCTATCCCAGTCG
>JAJFKZ010000151.1 GCA_021772955.1 Gammaproteobacteria bacterium
AGTGACCGAAGCCTGTATCAAGTGCAAATACACCGATTGCGTCGAAGTCTGCCCGGTGGACTGTTTTCATGAAGGCCCGAATTTTCTGGTTATTGACCCGGAAGAATGCATCGACTGCACCTTGTGCGAGCCCGAGTGTCCGGTGGATGCAATCTATGCCGATGATGATGTGCCTGCTGAGCAACAGCATTTTACCCAACTCAATGCCGAACTCTCGCCACTGTGGCCGGTGATTTCGGCCATGAAAGACGCGCCGGAAGATGCTGATGAATGGGCCGACGTTGAGGATAAACTGCAATTTCTGGAACGCTGATCGGCACTACTAAACTGGCAACGAAATACCTATGGTATTCGTTGCACGCCGTTTGCGGCGCATGTCCGCAAACGGCTACGCTACGCGGCCCAGGACCTTCGGCCCGGGTATTAACCCGGCAATCTGTTTGCTTGCCGGGTTAATATTATGCCTGATTGCTGTAGCCCGGACGGCTCGGTTTTGGTATTGTTTGTCCAAGTGTACTGATGCGTTGCGCATGCAGCAACAGCGGATGCATAAGGAGCGGGGCAGAATAGACAGCACGTTCTACGTGGCTGCCGGTTGTAGCGGGCTAGGGACTGAAGCCTTTGCAGCGAGACATCCGCCGGTCAACCAGCGTTCGCTCACGCCATAACCCAGATCGAACACCAGCTGGTATGGATTCGACCCCTGATCGACATCCTCGTAACCACCGCGCAGTTCAAATCCGATTTCACTTTTGACCGAAAGCGGCTCGTAAATTTTGTCGGCTGGCCCGGCCAGAACCATGGCCGGTGTCAGTAACAGTAGCCGCGGGGCGGAAATCAGTGCACAACGGGGCGGTGGAAGCGTGGGCGGGCTTGGTACTTGCGCTTCAGAACAGCACCATCATCACGCTCTGGTTCAATTCGTCTGCGCCGTTGCTGCGATACAGGTCGCCAATACCGTATTCAGTGGCCATGAACTCATCGATTTGCGGTGGCTCCCAACCGAACCAGATTGGTCTTATGCGCTCCAGCGGAATGCCTGCGGCAATCAATTCATCACGCACAGCCAGCGAACGTTCGCCTGACAGGCGACGGTTGTAACGCAGATCACCAATCTGACTGGCGCGACCGACCAGCAATATGCTTGCATCTGGCATCTGCTTGTACTCGTTAACGATTTCGTTGATAACGCCGACATTGTAGGCCGGTGCCACCCGCGCGCTGCCAATGTCGAACATGACGATGCCGTGCGGTTTGCGCGCTACCGACAGGATATGGCATTGCATCAGCGCAGAGACCAATGGCGCGCAATAGGTCTCACATTCCGCCAGCGAGCGCAGATAGTCGGCGTAGGAAATCTCGTTTTCGCGGATGAAACTGGCATGCTCGTCCATGTGTTCAAGCAATGCTTCGACGGCCATTTCATCGTCCTCGATGTGCATTATCTCAGCCGCTTGCGTGGATACAGCCTGCACCGCCTGTCTGCGACAAGACTGTTCCAGCATCGGGTTATCGCTTTTGGTCACGGTCAGGCCCTGCAACCAGCGCGGGTCATCAAATTCGCCATCAAATACCACTGGCGCATCGCCACCGATCTGATCGCCGATGGTTTCAGACGTTGCGAACAGTTCGTTCAGGCTGCGGGTGTAGGCATCAATCTGGGCGCTATCGGCATTGTCTTGCTGCGCGTGACTGGCGCTGCTGAGCAAGGCCAGTGCCAGCAGGCACACGCTGAAGATTGTCCACACACCAGTAGAGCGGCGGCTGAGAATATCTGTGTTGTTGCTCATGGTTGTTCCATAATGATTTGTTGCACTGGCTGCTGAGTTGCAGTGATTCGGGTCTGACATTGGTTGCGGTTCTGCTGCATGGTCTGGTCAATGTGTTGGCATGACTTGGGCCACACCGGAGTCTGGTTCAAGTTCAGGCTGATCATACGCTCGCAGTTTTTCGACAAACGCCGGGTCACTCCAGTTCTGTGTGCCCAGCAATCGATCCTGAATTTGCTGATTGCGGTCGAGGATGACCGTCGCCGGCAGTGCTGGCACCCGGTAGCGATCCTGCAAGATGGCCAGCGGATCAAAGTAAATCGGAAACATCACCGGCACACTGTTCAGGAAACGCTGCAGGTCGGCATCACGCAAATCATTACTGACGGTGATCACACGCACACCGGCTTTTTGCAGATCAGGATAAAACTGCTGATGAAACTCGGCCATGTCGGCCATTTCGGCTCGACACGGAATACACCAGGAGGCCCAGAAGTGCAGCACCACCAGCCCGGTACCTGCAACTTGCTGCAGATCGATTTGCTGCAAGTCGGCTTGTAACTGCGTGGCCGGGAGCACATCGGCGCTGGTTTGCGGCTCGGCGGCGTGGCTGTAACAGGCAAACAGCAGGCAGCTTAGCAGGATCGATTTGGCTATTTGACGCTTCAATGCGGGCTCCATTCGGGTGCAGGTTGTAGGGCGATGTCAACTGATTTGGTACCGTTATGGTGACGAACAGCCGCGCCACCATGAATGACCGCAGAATGGCAGTTCACATTGCATCGGCAATGAACATAGCGCTTTATTGGCGGTCTGTTCAGGTGCGCATGATCATACTGGGCATGCTGATATAATGCCACATAACCCGGTGTAGTTTCATAAGTCCCGGCTTGGTTGGTGATGCTTGCATCGCACCGGTTCGGCTGGTGCTGGTCATTATCACCCAAGCAATCATGCTTAGCAGTAATTCAGAGTTCATATGGTCAAGTTACGGCGCAACATCTTCACACTCAACGGCTACTTAAACTACGGCTTGCGCACAAGCCGTGCCATCGCAAGTCGTGCCAGGGCAAGTCGTGCCAGGGCAAGTCGTATGCTAGTGGCAATAGTCTTGTTAGTGCTGCTGACAGGCTGTCCAAAACAAAATCCGAACATCAAGGACGAGCCTGAAAAGCCCAAGCAGCAAGAGCAGCAACAGCAACAGCCGCAACAGCCGCAACAGCAACAATCGGAACAACAATCGGAACAACAATCGGAACAACAATCGGAACAACAATCGGAACAACAATCGGAACAACAATCGGAACAACAATCGGAACAACAGGCGCAACAACAGGCGGAACAACAGGCGGAACAACAGCAACAGTTGGAGCAACAGGCGCAGCAGGCTGCGGCAGAAGCGCAGGCGGCAAGAGATGCAGCCGAGCAGGCGCTGGCCAGGCTGCAAGAGGCCATGGCCGAGCAAGCTGTTGCTGCTGAGGCCGAGCAGATTGCCCAACAAGAAGCCGACCGTGCAACGGCCAATGCAGAGCAGACCAATGCCGAACAGGCCAATGCAGAGCAGACCAGCGCAGAGCAGGCCAACGAAGCATTGGCGCAGCGCGAAGCTGCGCAAGCCGAGTTGAATACCACGGTCTCGCAGGCGGCGCTTGCGGCAGCAGCCGCAGAACGCGCAGAAAATGCTGCGAGCGGATTGCAACAGCCCGCCACTGCGGGTGAACCTCAAGCCGCCTCAGGTACCGACCAAACCACTGCTGGAGCACAGTCAACCGCTACCGGAGCGCAGCAGGCAGCCGAAGCCAGCGGACAAGCTGGCCAGGCAGCGTCGGCCGGACAACAGCGTGCCACGGCCGCCAACGCTGCCGCTGCTGCCGCCCGACAGGCTGCAGCCGAGGCAGAGCAACTCGCACAACAGGCCATGGCAACACCTGGCGTTGATGCCGCTATGCTGGAACGAGCCGAACAGTTTGCCAGAGCGTCAGCTCCGGGTGCGCCGGGTGGTGATGAGCAACAACAAGCGCAGTCAGCGGGCGGCGGTGTGGCAGGTAACAGCATTCCGGGCGCCAGCACACCGGGTTCCAGCACGTCGGGCGGTGGCTCGGGCAATGCTGGGGCCGCGGCAGCCTCCGCTGCGGCAGCCGCAGGTAGCAATGCGCCAGCGCAGGCCGAGCTGGATCAGCGCTATTTGCAGGCCCTGCAAAGCTTTGATTCAGGTTTACGCCACGCCTACGACAGCAGCACTGCCACTGCAGCAGGGTCTGGCGGCGGTGTGGCTGGTGCCAACATGGGTCTGGAAGAGCCCGAGGCCGAAGCCGGTGCCGGTGGAAGTCAACAACAGTATCGCGGTGGCAATGCTGGCCCTGGCTCGATTGGCGGATCCGGTTCGAATACCCGCTATACTGCGCCCGCCGGCTATCCGTCAGCCGCCAACGATGACATCGTTGCGCGGCAGTTACGTGAGGCGGCAGAAACCGAATCAGACCCGCAGTTGCGCGACAAGCTCTGGGAAGAATACCGTCTCTACAAGGAAGCTCAACGCTGATAGCGGACCATCCATGTCAATTTTCCAGACGATGAAATCACTTGCCGTGTTGGCGCTGCTGCTGCTCACAGCTTGTGCCAGCGGACCGGCGGAGCGCAATCAGACCCCGCTGACGCCATTACGACAGGCGCAAACCGAGCTGCCGGCTGCGGATGTGCTCAACGTCAATGTGGTCACATTTACTGCTGATATACCCACTGGCGATGACCCGGAAATCGAGTTGATCTACAGCGACATCCGCGCTGCCGAAGCACGCTACATGCCGTTTGAATTACGCCAGGCGCTGGCGGCATCGGGGCAGTGGGGCGACGTGCGGGTCATTCCTGAATCCATCCCGTCTTCGCAGCTGGAGGTGCGTGGTCACATTATTGAGTCGCATGGCGAAGAACTGAAACTGCACATCACAGCAGTGGATGCGGCCAATCGCGTGTGGCTGGATAAGCAATACCAGGGCTATGCCGACCTCAGCACGTATCAGCGCCGCAACCCGGCAACCAGTGATCCGTTTCAGGATGTCTATCATCGCATTGCCAATGACCTGGTGACTGCCCGCAGCCGCTTGCCAGCTGCCGACAAACAGGACATCGCGCAGCTGGCCAGTATCAAGTTTGCTTTTGATCTGGCGCCGCAGGCTTATGCACGCTACCTGCGCGAAAAAAACGGTCAGTTGTTTTTGGCGGACACACCACCGGCCGGTGATCCGCTGCTGGCACGCATCGAACTGGCAGCAGAACGCGATGCGCGCATGGTGGATGTGCTGGATCAGTACTACCTGGATTTTCACCAACGCATGCAACCGCCCTATCAGAGCTGGCGCGCGTCGAGTTATCAGGAAATGCAGAACCTGCGTGAATTGCAACAACAGGCACGTACGCGCAAGGCGCTGGGCATCATGGCCATTATCGGCGGTATCGTTGGCGTGGTAGAGTCCGATGGAAATCTGGGTGCCACACTGTCCACGATCGCTATCGCGGGTGGCATCTATGCCCTGTCAAGTGGCATCGACAAGGGGCGGCAGACCAACATTCATGTGGCATCACTGCGCGAAATGGCCCGCTCTTTGAGCAACGACATGCAGCCGAGAAATCTGGATCTGAAAGATCGCACAGTGCGCTTGACCGGCTCGGCCGAACACCAGTACCGCGAATGGCGAGTGATCCTCGCCGACATGATTGCCGTCGATGATCGTCAGGACATCGTTGTCGAGCCAGATAATGAACAGGTAGAACCGGAAACCAATCAGTGAATCAGAGTTCAGGCCGGCAGCCGCCGCAAACGATACGTCCAGCCGATTTCAAACCTCCGCGTGAGCGCGGTCACCGCTTCAGATTGTCCGGTATAGCGCTGTGGCTGTTGCTGCCACTGATTGGCGCGTTCGTAGCCGCGCTGTTGTGGTACGTGTTTACCTTGCGGGCGGTGGCCGTGAGCATTGTCCCTGAGCCGCAGTCGATCAGCGTCAGTGGCCTGACCATGATCTGGGGGCAGCGCTTGCTGGCGCGTCCTGGCGATTACCAATTGCGCGCAGAAAAACCCGGTTATGCGCCACTGAGCACCGCCATCACTATTCCCAAAGACGGCGATGTCAGGCTGGAGTTCGAGTTGCAACCCTTGCCGGGTCGGGTGGAGTTTCGCAGCCTGCCGGTGCCTGCTGAGGTGAGCATCAATGATGAGCTGGCCGGGGTCACACCATTGACCGATGTGTTGCTGGAAGGTGGCAGTTACCAACTGTTGTTTCAGGCCGAAGGCTATCAACCGTTGCAGCAAGACCTGGAAGTTGCCGGTCTGGATGAGGCGCAAGTGGTGGAAGTCACCTTGTTGCCACAGGCCCAGGTCAGCTTCAGCTCGTCGCCTGCTGATGCTGCCATCAGCGTTGATGGTGTGCAGCTGGCCCGGACGCCTGCCACACTGGGCCTGAATGCGGGAACCCATGCGGTGACCATCAGCAAGGCCGGTTATCAGCCCTGGTCAGATAGCATCGAAGTCAACGGCAGTGAGCCACTGAACCTGGAGCAGGTCAAGTTGTTACCGGCGCCAGCCAGTGTGCGCATTACCAGTGAACCAAACCTGGTGACGGTGCGCATCAATGGCCAGGTCCGCGGCCGGACACCACTGACGGCCGAAGTGGAACCGGATACCAGGGTGACCATCGTGCTCAGTCATCCCGGCTACCAGGATCTGCGCAATGAGATCAGCATTCCTGCCAACACCGAGAAAAGTCTGAAAGGTGTATTGACCCCGATTCTTGGCGAAATCGCGATCAGTGCCGACCCGCCCGATACCCGATTACTGATTGATGGCAAAGCTGCTGGTAACGCCAATCAGTTGCTCAAATTGCCGGCGGTGGCCACCGAACTGGTGTTTCGCAAACCCGGCTATGTCGAGCAAAAACGTACCGTGACACCCGATCCGGCACGCCGTCAGGATCTGCAAATCAAGCTGGAGACCGAGTTGCAGGCACGCCTGCAGACTTATCCGCAAATGATCGAAGCGGGCAGCGGTCAGCGCTTGCGCTTGATCATGCCGGGTCGGTTTGTGATGGGTGCGCCACGCGGTCAACAAGGTCGGCGCGCCAACGAATTTCAGCGCCAGGTCGAACTGACCCGGCCGTACTACATTGCCGAGCGCGAAGTGACCAATGCCCAGTTCCGCGCTTTCAAGGCGTCGCATTCTTCCGGCATCGTCGGCGACAAGACACTGGACTTTGACCAGCAGCCGGTGGTGCGGGTGAGTTGGCAGGATGCGGCCGCCTACAGCAACTGGCTGAGTCAGCAGGATGGTTTGACGCCAGCCTATCAGAACGTTGCGGGTAAGCTGGAGCTGGTGCAGCCGGTCACTAATGGCTACCGCCTGCCCAGCGAAGCCGAGTGGGCCTGGATGGCACGTTTTGCCGGCAATCGCAATCTCAAGTACCCCTGGGGCGAGAGCATGCCACCGGGTGATTCAGCCGGCAATTATGCTGATCTGACCGCACGCGAATTGATGCAGACCGCCATGCCCAACTACGAGGACGGCTGGGCCGCCGCCGCGCCGGTCGGTGCGTTTCGAGCCAATGAGTTGGGCTTGTACGATGTCGGTGGTAATGTATCGGAATGGACCAACGATTATTATAGTACCGGTCTGAATGCAGCCGCGGCACTGGAGCGTGATCCGCTGGGGCCTGCGACCGGCAACACACATGTTGTGCGCGGTGCCAGTTGGCGCCACGCCAGTATCACCGAATTGCGTCTGAGTTGGCGTGATGAAGACAACGCCGGGCGCGATGATCTGGGCTTCAGATTGGCCCGTTATCCGGAGTGAGCGATGAACTACCTGCCAAAACTGTTTTTGTTGTTTAGCCTGGTGATTGCGGTGGTCATGTTGCTGCCGCAGTCGGAGCCAGAGTCACCACCGCCGCCGCAGCTGCAGGAATACCAATCGCCACCGCTGGTGCGAGATGACAGCGTACCGGAACCCATACTGCCGCTCGCTGCGGCGCAATCAGGCGGACTGGAATACACTTCCAGTGAGCAGATCGGTGCCGATCGCGCCGTTGATTTTCCGGCAGATATCTGATGTCTGCATCCTTGTCCAAGCCGCGCCTGCAAAACCGCATGTCGCGCGAATTCATGTTCCAGATGGCTGGTCTGCTGTTGATCATCATTGCCGTGCATGCGGTGTATGTCGGCATTATCCGACCGCGGGCGCAAGAGCAAATTGTGGCCGAGCAGATTGCTCTGAGCGAAAACCCTGAAGCCACCCAGGAACGTTCGGCATGGATCATCCTGCGTGATCCGGAACAGGAGATCTGCATTATCCTGATGCTCTGGTCCATGTTGATCATGGGCGGCAAGCTGCGCTCGGTGTTTTTCCAGCGTCAGCAGCTGCAGCGCGATCTGATCTCAGTGATCGAGGGCCAAAGCATTCTGGTCGAAGACGCCAGGGACTATGCACGAGCCATTGAAGCGCTGGAGCCGGACGCGCGTGAATCACTGTATGCGCGAGCATTGCACAGCGCCTTGCGCCGTTTCCAGGCCACCCACAATTTACAAAATGTGTCCGAAGCGGTGGATTCGGTATGCAGCGCCGAGCATGAAAGAATGGATTCGGAACTGGCCATGGTGCGGTATATTGCCTGGGCGATACCATCGATCGGCTTCATCGGCACCGTGCGTGGTATTGGTGGTGCCCTGGCGCTGGCTCACCAGGCCGTGGAGGGCAACATCACCGGCGTGACCGCCAGTCTGGGTACTGCCTTCAACTCAACCCTGGTGGCATTGTTGCTCAGCATCGTGGTGATGTTTGCGCTGTATCAGCTGCAACAACTGCAGGAGCGGCTGGTACTGGACACGCAGACCGCTTGTGACCAGAAACTGATTCAACACATGAAGGTACGCGTGTGACGCGTTGTGTCATAGACATCAACGATGCCGGTATTCAGATCAGTGACGCCACCGGTATCCAGCGCGTATCGCCGGGATTTGCCTTCGCCCAGGGCAATGAGCTATTGACCGGCGAGCAGGCTGCTGCGCGCATGCGCACCAACCCACGGGCCGGCTCTGACCTGTTCTGGAGCCAACTCAGTCAAACCCCACTGCCACGCACCGTGGGGCCAGCGAGATCGTATGCTGATCTGGCCTGGTACCATCTGCGTGATCTGTGGCAGCCCATCGCCAATCGCTACCAGCAAGTCGTGCTCACGGTCAGCGGTGATTATGACGAGCAACGGCTGAGCACATTGCTGGGCATTACGCGCGCCTGTGACATGCCGGTGCGCAGTGTGGTCGCGGCGGCGGTCGCGGCCAGCGCGACCCACACCGAGCAGCTTGCCGACCGCGCCGAGCTGCTGTTTCTTGACGCCCAGTGGCATCGCATGATCGCCGAAACAGTGCGCATGGATGCAGATACCATCGCCCTGGGGCGCGTCTACGACAGCCTGCGGCATGGCATTGCTGCCTTGCACGAGCGCTGGGCGCACATGATCGCCGAGGCCTTTCTGCAGAGCACCCGCTTTGATCCCATGCACAATGCCAGCAGTGAGCAGCAGCTTTACAACGCCCTGCCGGATTGGCTGCAACAACTGCAGGAGCAGCCGCAGATCTCATTGCAACTGAATTCGGGCCAACACAGTTTCAGTATCGATCTGGAGCAACAGCAGTTCAATGCTGCCGTCAGCGACTTGTACCAGCCGCTGCTGCAGCTGGTAGACAGCCTCGGCCAGCCCCTGCTGCTGGGGCAACGACTGACCATGTTGCCCGGGCTGGTGCAGCAATTGCGTGAGCATGCTGAGGTGGTCATCGTCAGTAGCGCAGCGACCACCTCTGGACTGTTGGCCAGGGCCGATGATCTGTTATTGGACAGCGACGAAATCACGCACCATCTGAGTCTGCCACGATCCGGCCAGCGCCAGCCCCAGGCAGACGTCGAGCCACGGCTTGCGCCAACCCATATCAGCGATACGACCCATGTCTGGCCGTTGGCCCCGGCCAGCATCAGTCTCAGCCCGGCCCGTCCACCGCGCAGCGGCAAGCATACCGACGCGGTCACCCTGCAACAACAACCCGATGGCGGCTGGCTATTGCACGTTGCGCCTGGTATCGAGGTGTGTGTCAATGAGCAACAACATCGCCACGCCAGCACAGTGTTCGCGGGCGATCGTATCAGCATTGCCGAGCGCAGCTATCAGTTGCTGCACCTGCTGGCACCTGCGGATGCATGATCGGTAATGAAACGCCAGCGCGAAGAGCACACCTTCAGCCTGTCGTTTCTCGACGTCATGTCAGTTGGGCTGGGTTCGGTGATTCTGCTGTTTCTGATCATCAACCATGCCAGCGAGCAGCGCTCGCAAGAGTCCTATGCCGAACTGCAGGCAGCCGTCGGCGAGCAACAGGCGCGCTTTATTGAATACCAGTACCAGGCGGATGAACTGGGAAAATCCATTCAGCAAACCGAGGCCGAGTTACAGGCCATGCGCGCCAATCTGGACAGCCTGTCACAGCAGCTGGAGCAGGATGCGCCGCCGTCGCAGGAACTGGAACAAGAACGCGCTCGCATTCGTACCCAGCAGCAGCAGGTTAGTGCGCTGGAAAAGCGCGTGGCCGAATTGCGCGAACAGTCCCGTGACCAGGAGAACAACGCCAACATCGAACGCGTGGACGATGGCGAGCGCCAGTACCTGACCGGGCTCAAGATCAACGGCAATCGCATTCTGTTTCTGGTCGATGCATCGGCCAGTATGCTGTCGCCGACCATCGTCGGTGCCATCCGCCGCCGCAACATGTCCGATGACGAGCGTAGGGCGTCACCGAAATGGCAGCGCGCCCTGGCCACGGTGCAGTGGCTGGCGGCGCAGATGCCGGCCAACGTCAGTTTCCAGATCTACGTCTTCAACCACGAAACGCGCTCGGTTTTGCCCGATACCACCGGCACCTGGCTGAAGGTTCAGGGCGAGCAGGGGCTGGCAAAAGCAATGGCGGCCTTGCGTGAGATTGTGCCGGGTTCCGGCACCAGCCTGTATCGGGCGTTTGCCGCCACCGCAGCGATCACGCCACGCACCGACAACATCTACCTGATCACCGATGGCTTGCCAACCCAGGGGCTCATGTCCAATGAAAAAGGTCTGATCAGCGCCCGCCGTCGGCTGACGCTGTTCAGCGAGGCGATCCGCGTGGTGCCGCGCGTAGTGCCGGTGAATACCATTTTGCTGTCAATGGAAGGTGATCCGATGGCGGCCAGCGCCTTTTGGCAATTGTCGCAATTGACTGGCGGGGTCATGTTGTCGCCGACCGAAGACTGGCCATGAGCAAGCTGCCGGAGCCTGTCCAATGTCCATCCTGAAGCGGCGCAAAGGCGGCTTGCAGGGCAATCTGCTGTCATTTCTGGATGTCATCAGCTCTGGCTTTGGTGCCATTGTCATGTTGCTGGTGATCACCAAAACCGCCGAGCCAATCCGTGAAACTCAAGCCCGTGCGCAGTTGCAGGAACGCTCTCAGCAACTCGCCGTGCAAATACCCACTATTCAGGAAGACATCGGTGATCTGCAGGCACGGCTGGCGCAGGTCGAAGCCGAAAAGCAGGCCATGCAGGAGCGACTGCTGGCAATGCGGCCGCGCGCCAGTGAAAAAGGCGAGCGGGCGCTGGATCAGCGCGCCTTGACCACGGTCAGTGAACGTCTGGCCCAAGCCCAACAATCACTGACCGAGGAAATGCGCCGGCTGCAGCAAGCCACACCACAGCCCAGCAATGCCGTCGGTGGTATACCCATTGACAGTGAGCACATCGTGTTCATCATCGATACCTCCGGCAGTATGCAGCGCATCTGGCCGATGGTGGTGAAGAAGCTGGAAGAGACACTGCGCGTGTTCCCGCAGGTCAAGGGTATCCAGATCATGAACGACATGGGTGATCTGATGTTCGAGCAATACGCCGGACAGTGGATACCGGACACACCGGTGCTGCGCAAACAGGTGCTGGAGCGGCTGCGACTGTGGCAGCCGTTCTCCAACAGCTCGCCGGTGGAAGGCATTGAAGCCGCCATCCGCATGTATCGTGGCAAGGGCGAATCATTCAGCATTTACATGTTTGGGGATGAATTTGGTGGCGGTCCCATCCAGCCGATACTGGATGCGATCGCCAGGATCAACCCGAAAGACGCCAACGGCAAGCCCGCAGTGCGCATTCACGCGATCGGTTTTCCGTCACAGTACATGAGCCGTGGGGTCAGCTCCAGTGGCATCGCTTTCGCCATGCTGATGCGCGAAATATCCGCACAAAACGGCGGTACATTCATTGGTCTGCGGCAGGAAGGTTAAGCTCAATACTGTTGAGTTAGGTCACTTTTGTAGTGCGCCTGCCTGCACGCGAAGGCTCGGCGTTCCATCTTTGTTCGCCTGCACTCAGGCTACTGCAGGGTACCGAGTCTTAACTCCACAGTCTTGAAGTTAAGGTCGCTTTGAATAGCTACACATGGGCGCGACGGCGTGCATAATAGGTCTCTTTTGCACATGGCGGTAAGGTAATGCTCAGTCACCTCAGCAGTAACTCCCGTGGCTTGCTGGCAGCCTTGTTTGCGTTTGGTTTCTGGGGTGTTGCGCCGCTGTATTTCAAGCTGCTGGGCCTGGTTTCACCACTGGAAATCATCGCTCACCGCATCATCTGGTCGGCCGTCTTTCTGGCCGCTTTTCTGCTCTGGCGTGACGGGCCGGGTTTCTGGCGCGACATGCTGCTGGGGCCACGACAGCTGGCCATGCTGGCGCTGACCGGCACCCTGGTGGCCATCAATTGGCTGGTGTTTGTCTGGGCGGTGATCAATGATCAAATACTGGCCACCAGTCTCGGCTACTTTATCAACCCGTTGCTCAGTGTCGTGCTCGGCATGGTGTTTTTGGGTGAGCGATTGTCGCGCATACGTTGGCTGGCATTTCTCATCGCCGTGCTGTCGACCACCTACATGGCCTGGCACATCGGCAAGCTGCCCTGGGTTGCGCTGACCGTTGCCATCAGCTTTGCCGCCTATGGATTGCTGCGCAAGCAGCTGGAAGTAGGCCCGATCAAAGGCCTGCTCTGGGAAGCCATACTGCTGAGTATTCCGGTGGCCATCTATCTCATCTACCAATCCCGGACCGATGGACTGGCTTTTTTACAGGGCAATAGCGTGATCGACCTGCTGTTGATTGGCTCCGGCCTGGTCACCTTGCTGCCGTTGCTGGCCTTCAATGTCGCCGCCAAGCATCTGGACTTGTCGGTGGTTGGCTTTGTGCAATACCTGGCGCCGACCATCAGCTTCATGCTGGCCATATTCATCTTCAGTGAACCGTTTGATCTGCAGCGCCTGCTGGCATTTTGCGGTATCTGGTTCTCGTTGTTGCTGTTCAGCATTGACCCGATCCGACGCCGACAACGCGCACGTATGGCGGTGTAATTGACGTAGGGAGTCGCTGCACGACAGTCGTATTGACTCGATACCAGCGTTCGCCACGATGACAAGCACTGCTTAAAGGCCTGAAGTCTGCCGTCATACCGGCGCAGGACGGTATCCAGTCGATTCAAATGCGTCGAAGACGCACCCTTGTCCAGCGTTCGCCACGATGACAAGCACTGTTTAAAGGCCTGAAGTCTGTCGTCATACCGGCGCAGGCCGGTATCCAGTCGATTCAAATGCGTCGAAGACGCACCCTTGTCCAGCGTTCGCCACGATGACAAGCACTGCTTAAAGGCCTGAAGTCTGTCGTCATACCGGCGCAGGCCGGTATCCAGTTCTTTTTTAGCGTCGCGCAGCGACCCAAAAACCCAAACGATACTGCTTCAGATTGCCGGACGTGCTGTGCTTATTAGGGAGTCGCTGCGCGACAGTCGTATTGACTGGGTCTATTGGATGGGTCGCTGCGCGACGCTGCATGGCGTGTATAGCGACACGCAATGCGGCGCTGGCCGGGGTCCAGACCGTCAAGCACCGAACAATCGCCAGCAGGGCTGGCTCCTACAACCCCGGATAGCCAATATTGTTCTCGATCCCATGCTCCCACACTCTCTCGTTCCCATGCTCCTGCGTGGGAACGTCAGGTTCAGGGTATGCATTCCCACGCGGGAGCGTGGGAACGAGCGATACCGGCGATGTTCTCGTTCCCATGCTCTGCGTGGGAACGTCAGGTTCAGGGTATGCATTCCCACGCGGGAGCGTGGGAACGAGCGATACCGGCGATGTTCTCGATCCCATGCTCCTGCGTGGGAACGTCAGGTCCGGGGTATGCATTCCCACGCGGGAGCGTGGGAACGAGCGATACCGGCGATGTTCTCGATCCCATGCTCTGCGTGGGAACGTCAGGTTCAGGGTATGCATTCCCACGCGGGAGCGTGGGAACGAGAGAGTGTGGGAGCGTGGGAACGAGAGAGTGTGGGAGCGCGGGAACGAGAGAGAGTGGGAGCGCGGGAAAGAAAGCTGCCAGCCTGTGCCAAGCGCTCAAAACACCCTGTATTCCAGCCTGACACCCAAAAGGGGCTGATTGGGATTGCCGCGAATACGCACAATGGGGCTGTCACTGGCATCACCGATAAGCCGCTTCAATCGCAGCGCGACCGAGCTGGACCAACTTTGATTAAACTTGTAGCGCGCGGCCACGGTAAAGGCCACATCCTTGATGCCCGAGCTGGCTTCGAACTCCGGCAGGCCACTGCGCGCCGCATCTTCCGGGGTAACGGAGAAAAACGCCCGTTGATAATCGCCAGAAGCCCAGGTCAGGGAAAAACTGCCGACCATGGTGAGCTGATTGGTGACCGGTCGGACAAACCGGAATGCACCTTCCACCGTGGTGCCGCCATGGCCGTCGCCCAGCCCCTGAATGATGTCGATGCGGGTGGCAAGGATGCCGGGATCATCGATGCCAATAATGTCGATCGGCACACCGCCACTGAAGAACATGCCGATTTCCATCGCATCTTCGACTTTTTCCAGCAGGCTGACCACCTCATCATCGACCTCACGGCGATCATTGCGGCCCGATCCATAACGCACGATGGGCCCAAAATCAAACTTGGCACCAGGGAACAGGTCCGCTTCCAGACCCAGTTGATTGGGTTTGATCTCAACCCATTCGTTTTCGTATTCAAAACTCGGCAGCGGCACGGTGCGGAAATCATTTGAGCCTTCAAATTCCGGCAACCAGCCAACCCCCAGCCCAAGTTTCAGCTCATCTGCCGTGGCCTCTTCAGCCGGTAAAAAAACTAGCAAAGTCATGGCAGCAAGGACCAGCAGAGTAGTGATTTGGTCAAGAACTTTCATGAAACCTCGCTGGCCATATGGATTGGTGGATTGATAGTTGGAGCTTGCAGATAAACAGACTAAAGCAAGCCATGTGAATACTCAATGAACGGTCACTGTTTCTTGCCAGCATGGGGCGATGCACGCATGGCTGCGCCGCCCAGCACAGGTGCAACAAGCAAGGCATACAGCCCCATGATGGCCGTTAGCTCGCGCATGCCCATGCCGACATCCAGCAACAGTCCCAGCAGCAATGGCGATACCGCCGTGCTGACCACCATCAGCGCATGTTGCATGGCGCGGATAGCGCCGATATGCCGCGTCCCATACATCTCCGCCCACAGCGCCCCGGAAATGGTGCTGTTGGCACCGGCGGACAGGCCCAGCATAGCCATGTACACAAAGGCCAGCCAAGGCTTATCGGCCAGCCACAGCAAGCCGCAACCTGCTGCCATCGGGAACAGATAAAAGCGCATCAGCCGGCGTGCAGTAAAGCGATCGATCAACCAGCCGGTGAACAGTCCGCTGGCAACCTGGCTCAGCGCAAACACCACAAACGCCGTGGCCAAAAGCGCCAGTGGCCAGTGCATGGCAGCGGCCACCGCGGCCTGATGAAAGAACAATCCGGTAATGATGAAAGGTGCCGTGAGGATTACCGGCAGGATCATGTAAAAGCGGTAATCGCTGAGCACATGACGACGGCTGGCATCGTTTTGGCCATGCGCTTGCTCAGTCTCCGGGGGCGGCACCTGAGCGCACAAATACAGTAACAGCGGCAGCAACAGCAGCAGCATCAACACCGCAAGCCACCAGATCCAGCGCCAGTCCATGCTCGCCAGAGCGACCACAATCAACAACGGAAAGCTGGCCTCCGCAATCGGAAAACCCAGCTGGGCAATGGACAAGGCGCGACCGCGACCGCTGCTGAAATAGCGCGCGATCGTGGTCATGGCGATATGCCCCATCAAGCCCTGACCGCACAGGCGCAACAGCAAGATACCCGGCAGCAACACCCAGGCGCGTGGGGCCAGCGCGATCAAAGCGCAACCTGCCGCAAAGGCCAGCACCACCACCGCCGTGTAACGTGGCAGGGGAATATGATCCAGCCAGCGCCCCAACTGGATTATCAACATACCGCTGACCAGCGTGGCACTGCTGTAAATCATGCTGATCTGCGCGTTGCTGAGGCCGAACTCATCGCGCCACAAGCCACTGAACAAACCAATGAAAAAGGTTTGCCCGAACGCTGAAAACATCGTCGCCAGCAGCCCGAACAGCAACA
>JAJFKZ010000152.1 GCA_021772955.1 Gammaproteobacteria bacterium
CCGTCCTTACAGACGGTCTTCAAATATCTGGATTTTGGTCGTGGTGCGCAGCTGCGCTACCAGCGCATCCAGCTCCTGAGTGGCCAGATTAGCTTGTAATTGTCTTTGCAGACGATCGCGTAACTGGTCGTTGATGGGCTCAGTACTGTTTGTGACCGAGCGCAGTTGCACCACAGCCCAGTCCTGACCATTGCGTGGCAGCGCGAGTATCGCCGGCTGCTCGGTAGTCGCCGGATTCATGGTAAAGACAGCTTCCAGAAACACCTGTCCCAACTGGTAATCAGTGCGACTGAGATTGTCATTGCTGAGCACGCTCAGCTCTTGCTGAAAGCTGCTGGCAGTGGCTGTTGCCAGTGTGGCTGCGTCAGCTTGTGCTGCAGTGCCGGTCAGGCTCTGCAATGCCGCGGTCAGGTCGCCCTGCTCTCGCGCTGCGCTGGCGATGTTTTCAGCAACTTCGCGGGCGCGTTGGGTGGCGAGCTCGCGCTGCACCAGCAAGCTGATCTCGTCTCTCACCTCAGTCAGCGGTCTGGCAGTAGCCTGGATGTGATCCTTGATTCTGGCGATGACCATGCGCTGATCGGTCAATTCGATCGGGTCGCTGTTGTTGAGTTCAACCAGCATCAGGTCAGAAAAAGCCGCATCTCGCACTTCCCGATTGGCAGCAATACCCTGCCCCGAGTCTCGGTTGAACAACTCACTGGTTTGAATCTGCAACCCCAGTTCGTCAGCTATCGGTGTCAATGAGTCAGGATGCTCGAAGCTGAGGTTGACCATTTCATCAGCGCGATCGCGGTATTCTCGATCCAACTTGTCCTCCAGCCACTCTTCCGCCAGTTCTTCACGGGCCTGCTCAAAAGTCTTGCCCACCGATGGATCGATTTCTTCGAGTTTGATCAGATGCCAGCCAAAACTGGTTTTGACGGGTGCAGATACGTCTCCTAGCTCCAGTTGGTAGAGCGCGTCTTCAAATGCATCCACCATCACTCCAGGCTCAATCCAACCCAGTTCGCCACCTTGTTCAGCCGATCCGGGGTCTTGCGAATACTCACGCGCCAGATCAGCGAAGGCTTCGCCATTGGCAATGCGCGCACTCAAATCCTGAATTTGCTGCTCAACAGCAGCATTTGCCTCAGCATCACCCGCAGCGGCGGTGAGCAGAATATGTGCGGCCTTTCTGCGCTCTTCAGTGACAAAGCGTGCTTCCTGGCTTGCATACAAGTCACGCAGTTCGTCTTCGTCCGGCTCGATATCAGCCAGCGCCTGGTGCGGATTCAGGTCCAGATACTCGATGCTGACCTGGTCGGGGCGCATGAATTGCTGTTCATGATCGGCATAGTAGGTTTCGATCTGGGCATCGCTGACGTCGAACGTTTCGCGATAGGGCGTGGCGTTGACAAACACATAATCGACACTGCGCGTCTGGTTTTCCAGTGCTGCCAGTGAGGCTATCTCGCCCGGTAGCGCCTGGCCGCTGTTGGTCAATGCCGTGATCAGGTTCTGGGTTACCAGATCCTCGCGCAAGCTGGCTTCAAACTGGGCTGGCGTCAGTCCCTGATAGGCCAGGGCCTGTTGGTAGACATCGGCATTGAAGCTGCCTGCGACCTGGAATGCCTCGATCATCTGAATGCGCTCGGCCAGCTGTTGCTGGGGAATGTCCATGCCACCACTGACCGCAAACTGTCGCAGCAGTCGTTGATCAATCAGGCTTTCCAGATGTTCGCGCCGGGCCAGCGGCGTGGCGTACTGCATCTCGTCAAAGCTGTCGCCCAGCAGGCGGCGCATCTGGTTACGATAACTATTGAAACTGGCCTGAAACTCGCGCTGCTCAATTTCCATGTCGCCAACCATGGCCACGCTGGTGCTGATATCCGGCTGAAAATACGTGCCGATACCGAAAAATGCAAACGGAATGGCCAGCAGGCCAAGCACGATAATTGCCATTACACCAGTGATACGATCACGAATTGCCTGCAGCATTACTTAACTCTCTGGGGATATTTGTTTGCGTCTGTGTTCATTGTCTTCATGGTTACTGGGTGTTCCAGGTTTCTGGCTCAGGCCCGGATAAGCATGTCGCGAATTACCAGCCCGGCTATCTGACCAGCGACCGGCCACCGCTTATGTTCATCATGCCAGTGGTTTGAGCGGCATCTGGTCCTTGTTTACAAGCTTTCAAAAAACAAAGGCGCCCGGATGGACGCCTGTGTTATGGCGGAGTGGACGGGACTCGAACCCGCGACCCCCGGCGTGACAGGCCGGTATTCTAACCAACTGAACTACCACTCCCAACCTGGTGGGTGCTGACGGGATCGAACCGCCGACCCTCGCCTTGTAAGGGCGATGCTCTACCAGCTGAGCTAAGCACCCGGGAAGCCGATTAGTTTAAAGCATCCTTCAATGCTTTACCAGCTTTAAAGCCAGCATTTTTTGATGCCTTGATCTTGATGGATTCACCGGTTTGTGGATTTCTGCCGGTGCGGGCGCCACGCTTGCGTACATCAAAAGTACCAAAGCCGACGATCTGCACAGGATTACCTTTTTTCAGGCATTTGGTCACAGCCTTAATGAAAGACTCGACTGCGCGACCAGCATCTGCCTTGGTCAAGCCGGTATCTTCAGCGATATTACTGATCAGTTCACCTTTGTTCATGTTTTGACTCCTTTTGTGTGTATATCAACTTTCACATTCGCGCGGTGGCATTGAATCAAACATAACCCCAACGGGCCTACCTGCGTGTATGTGAACTCTCGACACAAATCCGCATGTATGATTCGTGCAGAGCAACGATCTTATCCCAGCCGCTCTTGTGCATCAACAATCCACATTACGTTTTATGCATATTTTTGCTGTCCAAACGCAGTGTTTACAACAGCATCAAGATTTTTTCACAAATGCAAGCTGCAACAAATCAAATGCTTAGCATTGCTTGTTAACCTGATACCGTTGATAGCTGTGTCACACAGAATTTTTTAGTGCGACACAATTCTGTCGCTCTTTTCATCGCCATCTTGCTTGATTGGCGCACTTTCTGCAGCTTTTACCAGCGGTCTGGGCATGCTGACCAGTGCTTTTTCCAGCACTTCATCGATCCATTTCACCGGATGAATGGTTAACCCGGCGAGAATATTCTGCGGAATTTCGATCAGATCTTTGGCATTTTCATCTGGAATCAGCACGGTTTTGATGCCGCTGCGGTGCGCTGCCAGCAGCTTTTCTTTCAATCCACCGATCGGCAGAACCTTCCCGCGCAGGGTGATTTCGCCGGTCATCGCCACATCGGCCCGCACCGGTATTTTGGCCACCGCCGATACCAGCGCAACGCACATCGCGATCCCGGCACTGGGCCCATCCTTCGGTGTCGCACCCTCGGGCACATGGATGTGAAAATCATTGTTTTGATGAAAATCCTTGGGCAGACCGAGTATGTCTGAACGCGACCTGACCACGGTCAGCGCGGCCTGCACCGACTCCTGCATGACCTCGCCAAGCTGGCCGGTTTGCATCAATTTGCCTTTGCCAGGCACCAGTGTGGCCTCAATCTTGAGTAATACGCCGCCCACGGAAGTCCAAGCCAGGCCGTTGACCTGACCGATTTCCGGATCCTCATCGGCATTGTCGTAGCGATATTGCTGCACACCCAGGTAATGGTCCAGATTGCGCACGGTGATCTGGCGATGATCTCGCTGCTTGTCGGTACTCAATTCCTTGACCACCTTGCGGCACAGTTTCGCCAGCTGCCGTTCCAGGCTGCGCACACCAGCTTCCTGGGTGTAGTAGCGGATGATGTTGCGAATCACACTGTCACTGACCTTGATTTCGGCGTCACTGAGACCGTGCTGACTGATCTGCTTGGGCCACAGGTGGTCACGGGCGATATGTTCTTTCTCGTCCTCGGTGTAGCCTGGTATGCGTATCACTTCCATGCGATCCAGCAACGGCGCAGGAATGTTCAGAGAATTCGCCGTGGCGATGAACATCACTTCGGACAGGTCATAGTCCACTTCCAGATAGTGGTCGCTGAACTTGTCGTTTTGCTCCGGATCCAGCACTTCCAGCAAGGCCGATGACGGATCACCACGAAAATCCATGGACATCTTGTCCAGCTCATCGAGCATGAATAACGGGTTTTTCTTGCCGGCCTTGGCCATGGACTGCAAAATTCGACCCGGCATGGAGCCGATGTAGGTGCGTCGATGCCCGCGGATTTCAGCTTCATCGCGAACGCCGCCCAGGGACATGCGCACGAACTCTCTACCCGTGGCCTTGGCTATCGACTTGCCCAGCGAAGTCTTGCCAACGCCCGGCGGGCCGACCAGACACAATATCGGGCCTTTCATGCTTTTCACCCGCTGCTGTACTGCCAGATATTCGGCAATACGTTCCTTGACCTTTTCCAGTGCGTAGTGATCCTCGTCCAGCACCTCTTCGGCGCGCAGGATATTCTTGTTCACCTTGCTGCGTTTTTTCCACGGCAGCCCCAACACCATGTCCAGGTAATTTCGCACCACCGTGGCTTCAGCCGACATCGGTGACATCATGCGCAGCTTGCGCATTTCATTTTGTACTTTTTCCAGCGCCTGCTTTGGCAGGCCAGCCTTGTCTATGCGTTGCTCGAGCTCTTCCAGATCATCGGGTGCGTCCTCGATTTCATTAAGCTCTTTCTGGATCGCCTTCATCTGCTCATTCAGATAGTATTCGCGCTGACTTTTTTCCATCTGGCCCTTGACCCGACCACGGATGCGCTTCTCCAGCTGCAGCATGTCCAGTTCTTCCTCGATCAGCGCCAGCAGCTTTTCCATGCGCTTTTGGATATCTGCGATCTCCAGAATTTTCTGTTTTTCTTCCAGCCGCACGCCCAAATGGGCCGCGATGGTGTCTGCCAGTCTGGAGTTGTCGTCGATACCGACCAGTGTGGTGAGCAATTCCGCCGGGATTTTTCGGTTCAGCTTGATGTAGCGCTCAAACAGCGTCACCAATGAACGTGCCGTGACCTCCACCGTCAACTCATCGTCACTGGGGCGGCCCGGCAGCGCCTGCCAATTGGCCGTGAGGTATTCACCGGTATCCAGAAATGAACTGATTGCAACCCGCTCGGTGCCTTCGACCAGCACCTTGGTGGTGCCGTCCGGCAATCGCAACAGCTGCAATATATTCGCCAGCGTGCCAACCTGGTAGAGATCTTTCTCTTCCGGGTCATCCACGTCCGAACTGCGCTGAGTGATCAGCAGTATTTTTTTGTCCACGTCCATGGCCTGCTGCAGCGCTGCCATCGAGCGCTCGCGGCCAATAAACAGCGGTATCACCATGTGCGGATACACCACAACATCGCGCAGCGACAGCACCGGCGTGGGCTTTTTATCTTGGCCGCTAACTGGCAGCTGATCATCAGTCTTGGATTTATCTGTCATGGCTTCTGGTTGAGTTTTAAGGGTGGCTTAAAGATGGTGGCGCTATTGATGCATTCAAGCAAGCATAGCGTATGTAGCAGGATTATGTACTCAAAACGGTACTGGCGCTGATTCGGGAAGTGCTGCAGGCCATAACACTACAGGCCATACTACGGGCCATTCTACGGGCCATGCTTCAGGCGCTTTCAGCGGCCTTTTTTTCCTTACCGGAGTAGATGATGTAAGGTTGGGCTTCGCCCTTGACCACGGCTTCGTCAACGACAATCTTGGCCACGTTTTCCATGCTGGGCAGATCGTACATGGAGTCCAGCATCACGTTTTCCAGAATGGTACGCAAGCCACGCGCTCCGGTTTTGCGCTCCATGGCCAGCTTGGCAATGGCATGCAAGGCATCCTCACGGATATCCAGCTCGCAGTTTTCCATTTCAAACAGACGTCGAAACTGCTTGATCAAAGCGTTCTTGGGCTCGGTGAGGATTTTCACCAGGGCTGGCTCGTCCAGCTCCTCCAGCGACGCGACCACCGGCAGACGGCCGATGAATTCAGGTATCAGGCCGTATTTGATCAGATCCTCAGGCTCTACCTGGGACAACAGGCGACTGATTTCCTCACTGGCCTGTTTGCTGCTGCGCACCTCGGCCTTGAAGCCGATACCGGTAGCGGCTGATCGATGTTGCACGACTTTTTCCAGACCATTGAATGCGCCGCCACAGATGAACAGCATATTGCTGGTATCGACCTGCAGGAACTCCTGCTGCGGATGCTTGCGACCACCTTGCGGCGGTACCGAGGCAATGGTACCCTCGATAAGCTTGAGCAGGGCCTGTTGCACACCCTCACCGGATACATCGCGGGTGATGGAAGGATTCTCGGCCTTGCGTGAAACCTTGTCAATTTCATCAATGTAGACAATACCGGTCTGTGCCTTGTCGACATCGTAGTCGCATTTTTGCAACAGTTTCTGGATGATGTTTTCCACATCTTCTCCGACATACCCGGCTTCGGTCAATGTCGTCGCATCGGCGATGGTGAACGGTACGTTGAGCATGCGCGCCAGCGTTTCTGCCAACAAGGTTTTGCCGGAACCGGTAGGACCGATCAACAGGATATTGGACTTGGAAAGCTCGACTTCATCTTTGTTGCCAGCCACACGCATACGCTTGTAGTGGTTGTACACGGCCACCGAGAGCACTTTTTTGGCACGTTCCTGACCGATGACGTATTCGTCAAGAAACTCGTGAATCTTGTGTGGTGATGGCAGCACATCGTTGTGTTCCTGCTGCTTTTCCTCCAGCTCTTCACGAATGATGTCATTACACAGCTCAACGCATTCGTCACAGATGTAGACGCTGGGCCCGGCAATCAGTTTGCGCACTTCAGATTGGCTTTTGCCACAAAATGAGCAATACAGAACTTTGCCTGCGGATGTTTTACTGGTTGGCTTGTCGGTCATGGGGCTTGTCGGTCATGTGAATAGGCCTGGGTGCTGTCGCTCAATCACTTTATGAGCATCGATACAGATCAAGTATAGCATTCGGCATCGGCAAGCAAGGTGTCATTTTGACTTGGTTTTTTCGACTTGCTGGCGTCGCTCGATGACCTCATCAACAATGTGATAGGCCTTGGCCTGCGGTGCGCTCATGAACTTGTCACGGTCGGTATCCCGAGCAATGGTGTCCAGATCCTGACCCGTGTGCAGCGCCAGAATCTCGTTGAGGCGTTCGCGCATGGACAAGATCTCACGGGCGTGGATATCGATGTCCGATGCCTGGCCCTGATAACCGCCCAGCGGCTGATGAATCATAACCCTGGAGTTGGGCAGGCAGAAACGCTTGTCGGGGGCGCCTGCTGCCAGCAGTAGCGCCCCCATACTGGCGGCCTGGCCAATACAGATGGTACTGACATCCGGTTGCAAAAACTGCATAGTGTCATAAATGGCCATCCCGGAAGTGACCACACCACCGGGAGAATTGATGTAGATACTGATGTCCTTTTCGGGATTTTCCGATTCCAGGTACAGCAACTGAGCCACGACCAGATTGGCAACCTGATCATCGATTCCGCCGACGATGAAAATAACCCGTTCTTTCAGCAGTCTGGAATAAATGTCGTAAGCACGCTCACCACGCGAAGTCTGCTCAACCACCATTGGCACCAGATTCAATGCCGTTTCAGGAATCATGCTCATACGCTTATCCAGCCTGTTGATTTGATCGATCCATCAGTTGCTTGAGACTCATTTTGTCGGGTGTGCTGTCGGCATGCTCAATGATCCAGTCCACAACCTGGTCTTCGAGCACACTGCGCGACAGATTCTCCAACAGCTGCTGGTTGGATGAATACATTTGAATCACCTGCTCCGGCTGTTCGTAGGTTGAGGCAACGTCCATGATTGCTGTTTGCACACGCTGCTGATCGAGCTTGATGTCATGTTGTCTCGCCAGCTCGGCGAGGATGACGCTGTCGCGCACCCTGCGCTGTGCAACTTCCTGCAATTTCTCTTTCTCCGGCAGCATGGATTCATTGCCACCAGCCTGCTTGATTTCCTGTCTCATGCGCTGCTGTAATACATTGATCTCCTGTTCGACCAGGCTCTCTGGCAGGGCAATGTCAGCATAGATTTTCGCCAGTTCATCGCTAAGGCGCATCCGTTCCAGGCGATTGACACCCGCGCGGCGTTCGCGATCCAGATTCGCTCGAACTTCCTCACGCAACTTGTCGACACCTTCGGTGATACCGAATGAGTTGGCAAAGTCGTCATCAATCAGTGGCAGTTTGCCTGCATCCACCTGATCGATGGTGAACTCCACTTCCGCTTTTTGGCCGGCCAGTTGCTGATGCCGAAAACTGTCCGGGAAACTCAGCTGCACGGTTTTCTTTTCGCCCGTGGTCATGCCGGTCACGGCCTGTTCGAATGCCTTGAACAACATGCCGTTGCCGATGATAACGGACATACGCTCACGCCCCTGCTCGGGAATGCGCTGTGCATCCATCTGCGCGACAAACGATATGGCCACACGATGGCCGGTCTCGGCCGGTTCGTCCGTGTGCAGCCATTCCCTACGCTGTTCCTGCAATGTGGCCAGCATGTCGTCAATGTCGGTGTCGATAATGTCGACTTCCGGCTTCTGCAAGGTCAGCTTGCTGGTATCAAGCGCTGCCAGTTCCGGATAGATTTCAAGCTCGGCGATAAATTTCAGATCGCCATCGTCAACGCCGGTTTCTGGCTGCAAGCGTCGCAGTGCTGCCACGCGCAGCTCATTATCAGTGATCGCCTCATTAAGGCCATCGCGCATGACATCCTGGAGAATTTCCTCGCGCACCTGTTTGCCATACCGCTGTCGAACCACCTGCGCTGGCACCTTGCCAGGGCGAAAACCCTTCAGGCGGATGGTCTTGCCGAGTTCATGCAGCCGACTGTGCATCTTCTGATTGATGTCAGCCGAGGGCACGGTGATTTCCAGACGCCGTTTCAGGCCTTCGATGGTTTCAATGTTGACTTGCATGATGATCTGTTGAATCCTGGTTTTAAGAGTAGCTGGATACGTCCAGCACGTGCTGAGTGTCACGACGGAATTGGTGGGCCATCAAGGACTCGAACCTTGAACCTACTGATTAAGAGTCAGCTGCTCTACCAATTGAGCTAATGGCCCGTGATCGCATGCGCCCGTCGCGCTTGGTTGCACAACACTGCCTGTTTCGTTGCCTATGTCCCGTCGTGATTTCCGGACTGTCTTTGTACGACTACTATTACTGAGTTTTGTCACGCCTGCGTGGCTTTAGCCGGACACCATCAACATTACAGCGCCGCGCTGCATCGGCAGATCATGATCTGGTCATGATGAAATGGGGTGGACGATGGGGATTGAACCCACGACCGCCGCGGCCACAACGCGGTGCTCTACCACTGAGCTACGTCCACCATCGCAACACCGAGACTGCAATGACTACCTGATGCCATGGTCAATATGCATGTTATCGGTATAACATGAAATGCCCGTCATAGCTTGGCCTCGCTGGCAGTAATACTGCGGGCAAGGCCAATGTGTAAATGGTCGGGGTGGAGGGATTTGAACCCCCGACCCACTGCTCCCAAAGCAGTTGCGCTACCAGGCTGCGCTACACCCCGACGTAGCCGACCATATTAACCACTGTGCCAGCACAGGTCAATGTAATTTTCCCT
>JAJFKZ010000153.1 GCA_021772955.1 Gammaproteobacteria bacterium
AAGCCCAGCAGCTGCAATTGCGCATGCGCGTCGGTCGCCTTGACGCCTCCTTCGGTAACCAACAAGGCAATATCCAGCTGATCATCCAGCAGGGCGGCGACCATGGCACCGGTGCCGGATGGGTAATCAGTCCATGTTGCCATAATCTGCGGGTTTTGCTGGCACCAGTCTGGCAGAGTGAGATGCCAAGGCAGGTTGAAGTGCTCGGGTACGCCGCCGATGCGCAGAGTGGTCTGATTGCTCATGGTTACAGCATAAACCAACCGGCAGTTGACTGAACAGCCATCTACAGCTTGCTCTGAGTCCATCACTGACTGTTGTGTTTTTGCTGCCGGATGCGCTGCGCTTATCCGGCCTACATGACGCATCGATGTCAACAGCAGTTTGCGCTTGGGTGATGGTTAAATTGATTCACTTAACAGTCAGCGTATCGTTTATGCTGTGCGCATGAATGCAAACGCAAATTATGACGTTATCGTCTGGGGTGCGACCGGCTTTACGGGTCGCCTGGTGGCGGCGTATCTGCTGCAGCAGTACGGAGTAGATGGCGAGGTGAAATGGGCCGTAGCGGCGCGCAGTCAGCAGCGTCTGGATGAGCTGATCAGCGAACTTGGTGCGCGAGCCAAAGGGCTGCAGACCTTTACCGCCGATAGCCATGATTTGCAGTCTTTGCGAGATCTGACCGCGCATACGCGCGTGCTGTTGACCACGGTTGGACCGTACATGCTGTATGGCAGCAATCTAGTTCAGGCCTGCATCGAGACCGACACCGACTACTGTGATCTCAGCGGGGAAGTGCCGTGGATGCGGCAGATGCTGGACAAGTATGGTGAAGCCGCTGCCGCCAGCCAGGCACGGATTGTGCACTGCTGCGGTTTTGACTCGATTCCTTCTGATCTGGGGGTGCTGTTCATGCAGCATCACGCCCAACAGCGTTTTGGCCAGCCCTTGCAACGCTTGAAGATGCGCGTGCGGGCTGCGCGTGGCGGCCTCAGCGGTGGTACTTATGCCAGCATGCTGAACATCGGAGCACAGGCGCGTCAGGATCCGGCGGTGGCGAATATCCTCAAGAACCCTTACAGCCTGTGTCCGCCGCAGCGGCGCAAGGGCGTCCGACAGCCCTATGTCGCAGGCGCAGAGTTTGATCCCGATTTTGACGCCTGGACGGCACCCTTTGTCATGGCCGCGATCAATACCCGTATCGTGCATCGCAGCAATGCGCTGGCAGATGCACAGCATTATTTGCCCGAGCTGGTCTACGATGAAGCGGTTTTGACCGGTACGGGATTTTCCGGGCGCATGAAAGCGTTGTCGGTCAGTCTCGGCATGGGCGCATTTCTGGTCGGCTCCGCCCTGGCACCAACGCGCGCCTTGCTGAAACGTTTTGTGCTGCCGAAGCCGGGTGAAGGCCCAAGCAAGACCCAGCGAGAACAAGGTTTCTTCAAGTTGCAGTTTCATGGTGTCACCAGCAATGGCGACGTGCTTCGGGGCAGTGTTTCTGGCGACCGCGATCCCGGTTATGGTTCCACCAGCAAAATGATCAGCACAGCAGCAGTGGCGCTGAGCCAGTTATCCAAGGACGCCTTGCCGGGTGGGTTCTGGACGCCGGCAACGGCACTGGGCCTGCCGCTGATCGAGCGCTTGCAGGCCAATGCCGGACTGGTGTTCAAGCTGCTGGATTAGCGTCGACTGCAACGATTCACGCAGATCAATACGGGCCTAGCAGCCTGTCGGCCTTAATACTGAACTACTGTGGAAAAGCCCCCATATCTATTGTTGTGGGGCCCTATTTTCCGATCTTTTTCATGGGGCACATCCGTGTGCCCGACCCCGGCGGGGGCGGCTTGCAGCCGTGCAAATCGGCAATCCTGCCGATTTGTCGTTAAAGTAGGCCTACTATTCACCTCAAAAGATCGAAAAAATCTGTCACAAACAGGCTTTCCCTCGCTACGACCGGTTAAGTCCGACAGGCTGCTAGTGCCTTAACCAGCACGCCTTGCCTTGGTACAAATGCGGGGCTCTGCAAGCGTCATATGAGGCGTGACAGAGCACTACGCAATGACGATTTTTTTGCAATGATTGGGTTTATGAGTGTACTATGGAAGGCGCACTGAAATGCAGTTCAACGTAAATTGACTTAGGTCAAAAGCATTGTGAATAAGTATGTTAGCATCAGTGCATAGGCACTAAAAGCCGTATGTCAGTTCTCCTTATAGATGATTGGCTTTTGGAGCTTGTACATCCCTTATAAGAGGAGAGTGATTATGCGTTCTTCATACTCGATCCCTGATCTGACAAGCTTATGCGGCTTCATTCTGGCGGGGCTTATGCTCACTGGACTTTTGACCACTCAGTCATTTGCCATCTCGACTGATACCCTACCGGCTGATAACAAGGATCTTTATGACCTTATTCTCAGCGCCCAGAAACTCGATGATAGCGGTTTCCTGGATCTGGAAGACCTCGAGACAGAAGGTCTCATTGGCGAACGCAGGGTGGTGCCAGCAGGTTTGTATCCACAGATCAACAGCGTCACTTTCAATAACGGCCGCCCAACCATTGAGTTCCAGCTTACCGATGAATTCGGTTTTGGTGTTCCGGGCTTTGTTCAGGGGGATACTATTGCCGTCAGCTTTACTGTTTCCAAGCTGGTGCCCGGCAGTGGTGGTGAAACCGATAACTGGAGTACCTATATCCGCGTTGCCGACGAGGGCGTCGCACGCGCTCAAGGCGGTACGTACGCCAATGGTTCGATGACCGATAATGGCGATGGTACTTACAGCTTCACTTTTGACGATCAACTTGCGAACATCGCGGATGTTGCGTTCGAGTCGGAACTGACGCACCGCATCGGCATGGAAGTTCGTAACGCGGTTTTCCTGGGCCAGGATGTTCCCGGTAGTGATGCGGTTTTTGATGTGCAGCCATCAACCGGCAGCAGCACTGACATAGCCGAGCGTACTATCATTGAGCAGCAGTCCTGTGCCAACTGCCACGGCAGTGAGGAATTTGCGTTTCACGGCGGCGCCCGCCAAAACGTTGAGTATTGCGTTACCTGCCATCAAAAAGATAGTATTGATGTCGGCTCGGGCAATACGATTGACTTCAGGGTCATGATCCACAAGATCCATTTCGGCGTGGAACTGACCAACCTGCCGTTCCAGATTTGCGGTTTCGGATGTGAGAATTTTGGTGCGCCACCGGATGATTTCAGTGATGTGCATTTTCCGCAGGATACGCGTAACTGCACCACCTGTCATGACCCGGCCAATCCAGCGACACCCCAGGCCGATAATGTCAATAACCGCCCGACAGCGGCCGTGTGCGCATCCTGCCACGACGGTTTGACATTTGACGAAAACGGTCTGACCAACCGCAATGACAATCACCCAGGTCTGGCGCAACCGAACGAAAACTGTGCCGCCTGCCATTCCGAGACTGGCCTGATTCCATCGGTGCTGGAAAGCCATGTTATTCCCGCGCAAGTCGCGGCCGCACGCTTCCAGTTCAATGTTCTGGACGTCAGTAATACTGCTGAAGGCCAATCGCCGGTGGTGACGTTTTCAGTCACTGATCCTACCAATGAGGATGCACCCTATGATCTGAAAAACGACCCCGAATTCACCGGCAGCGCGACCAGCATCAACATGGATATCGCCTGGCCGAACAGCGACTACACCAATGTGGCCAATGACTTCGGCACCGAGGTCACCGGCAATGCTCCCTCCAGGCCGATCAGCATTGCCCTGGCGCGCAGCGGCAGTGCGTTGCCCACAGCCGTCTTTGATAATGGTGACGGCAGCTATCGGGTCGACACCGGGCTGCTGGATTCACCTTTGGTGATCCCTGCTACAACGCCGCGCCTGGGTTCCGGCACGGTGGTGATTGAAGGGCATCCATCGGGAGATTTCAATGGCGATGGCGAGTTCTCTGATCAAGTACCTGCCACCAGTGCCGCGCAAGCGTTCGCCATTAATGACGCGCAGCCACAGCTCAGGCGCGAAGTGGTGGATCCGGCCAAATGCCAGAACTGCCACGCCCAAAACGATGGTCTGGCTTTTCATGGCAACAACCGCAATGACAATACCCAGGCATGTGTGGTCTGCCATAACCCCAATCAGACCGATCTGGCGCAACGGCCGGTCGACAGTGATGGTGAACTTAATGGCGTGAATCCGGACGCATTCGATGGCCTTGAGGATCGCGCGATTGACTTCAAGTTCATGATCCACGCGATTCACGGCGCCGATCACCGCGAGATGCCCTACACGGTGTACGGTTTTGGCTCACGGGCGATCGACTTCAGCGAGGTACGCTTTCCGCGTCCGTCTAGCGATTGCCTGGCCTGCCACCGGGAAGGGACTTACGAGTTACCACTGGGTGACAATGTGCTGGCGACGACGTTGACAGCCAATGCCACGGTGAGTAGCCGTAGTCCTCTGTCATTCGTGCCAGACTTCTTCGCGGCCGCCGATCCGACCGATGACAACAATGCCAGCCCGACAGCGGCGGTGTGCTCGGCATGCCACGATGAGTCATTGGCACTGGATCATATGTCCGTACGCAGCGAGAGCTTCATTTCCTTCGGCAATTCGTTCCTGATGAATCCATTCCCGGTCACTGATCCGGATACCCAGGAACGCATCGATACGGAGCAACCGGAGAATTGTTTCTTCTGCCACGGCCCCGGCGGCATCGTCGATATCGCTGACGCCCATGGTCTGGAGGAGTAGTCGATAAGCGAGAACGCTTAGTATGCCGGGCCTGGTTCAGGCCCGGATTCCGGTTACATGATAAAGAAAAGAGAAAAGAGACAGGAGACCGCGTTTGTATACTTGCCGGAAAATGACTTTTGCACTCACAGGCGGCAGTTTGCTTAGCCTGATGCTGTTGTGCACGCTAGTGGGGGCGGTCGAGGCTGCTGCAGGGGATGAAGAGCTTCCTGATTATTCTAGTGCGGGTGCAGATACCTGTCTGAAATGCCACGGTGATGACGAGAGCGCTCATTTGCTGGCCCTGTTTGACGGCCCGCATGGGGTCATCGCTGACGAACGGACCCCAATGGGGGCAAGCCAGTGTGAATCTTGTCACGGCCCTGGCGGTGAACATGCCGCGCGCGTGGGTTTTCGGCAGCAACGGCCACCGATGCCCGCCTTCGGACCAAATGCGCTGTGGTCAAAACAACGTGAAAACGAGGTTTGCCTGGGCTGCCATCAAGATCCGGCCAGGCGTTTCTGGGATGGCGGCACGCATCAGAGCCAGGATGTCAGTTGTGTTGATTGCCACAGTATCCATACACGTCGTGATCCGGTCACCGTGCAGTCGAGTCAGCCGGAAGTCTGCCTGGGCTGTCATACCAGGCAACGTGCCGAGATTCACCGCGCCTATACCCACCCGCTACGATTTGGTGAAATGGCCTGTTCGGATTGCCACCAGTCGCACGGTTCGCCCAACGAGTTCATGCTGGAAAGCATGACTATTAACCAGAACTGCTATCAGTGCCATGCCGAAAAACGCGGACCTTATTTATGGGAACATGCGCCGGTAACCGAAGACTGCACACTCTGTCATCGCACGCATGGCTCTAATCATCCGGCGCTGCTGACCCGGCGTGCGCCATTATTGTGTCAGCAATGCCATTCGCGTTCCGGACACCCGAGTGTCGGACGCACCGGGGAAGCGTTACCGGATGGTAGTCCTTCGGTGTTCTTGTTATCGGGAAGCTGCCTGAATTGTCATTCACAGGTGCATGGATCCAATCATCCTTCCGGCGCCATGCTGAATCGGTAGCTGATGATGGAGAGTCAGACATGGGTAAAATGATTCGCGAGCAGAGCTTACCGGGTTTGCTGTTGACTCTGCTGTGCCTGGCCCTGGTCAGTTGGTCGGCTGGCAGCCAGGAACCGCAGCAGGAGCAGGCCAGCGAGAAATTGGCCAGCGAGGAGCAGGCTAGTCAGGAGCAGGCTAACCAGGAACTGGCCAGTGAGGAATTGGTTGGCGGGATTCAGGGTTCCACTGAAACGGAAGAGAATGCGCAGCCAGCGAAACCAGATACCAGCACCTGGTTGTGTGAATTGTGTCCGTACAATTATGGTTTGAGTGGCAATATCTTGATCGGAGCGCAATATGTCTCCGATGATTTCTTCGAGTTTGGCAACTTTCGTGGTCTGGAAGATGAAGGTGTTTTTGCCGATGCCGATGTTGACTTGCAGTATCGCACGGAACAGGCCGATTACATCCGGATTTATGGAGAAAACCTCGGCATTGACAGCCGCACATTAACTGCAAAGGGCGGTCGTCAGGGCGTCTACGGTGTCTGGCTGGAATACGATGAAATCCCGTATTACCGCGCCGATGATACACAAACAGTTTTCACTGGCGCCGGTACCGCCAATCAAGTATTACCTCCAGACTGGGTTCGAGCTGATAATAGCGATGAGTTCAGTGCGCTGCAGAGCAGTTTGCGCGATGTGAATATCAGGCAACAGCGTCAATCTGCCGGCTTGGGCTTCGCTTTTTACTTGCCGGAGCACTGGCATTATCGGGCAGACTTTAAGCGCACGACGAAACAAGGCGATCGGATCCAGGGCGCCGCCTTTATTTTCCGTGCGTCCGAACTGGCCGCGCCCGTGGATTATGAAACCACGCAAATCAATATCGCCATCGGCTACGGGCGAGATCGCTGGGAGCTCGAAGCAGGCTATAACCTTTCTATTTTCGATAACCGCGATCAGGCCCTGCGTTTCGAGAACCCATTTACCGGTATCTTCGGTGCCAGTCTGGGTGAAATGGCTCGGGAACCCGACAACGAATTCCATCAATTTACGCTGTCCGGTTCCTGGCGGCAGTCCCGCTGGTTGTCACTCGCGGGGCAGGTTGCATTCGGGTTTATCGACCAGGATCAGCAGTTTTTGGCAGCAACAGTGAACCCTAACCTCATCAATCCGGATTTGCCGCGAACCAATCTCGATGGCGAGGTCAATACGCGTGCCATGCGTCTGCGCCTCACCAGCAATCCCTTCAACCGCTTGACAGCGCGGGCCCAATTCACCTATGACAAGCGCGATAACGACAGCCCCAGAGACAGCTATGTTCAGGTCATCACGGATACGTTCGTCACCGATGCGCGAATCAACGAACCATTCAGTCATGAGCGCTACAACGTGGATACCTCACTCGATTACCGGCTGTTTTCTTTTTTGAAATTGTCAGGTTCGTTCAAGCATCAGGAGACAAAGCGGGTACTGCAAGAGGTCAGGAATACCGATACACAGCTGTATTCGTTCCGGATTCAGGCGACACCGTTTCACCGCTTGAGCCTAAGCGTTGACTTGAATCGGGAAAATCGCGATAACGATCTGGATCCGGCCTTGCTGGGGCCGCAGGAAAATCCCAGCCTGCGCAGGTTCCATTTTGCCGAGAAAGATCGTGATTCGTTGCGAGCTACCTTAGACTACGCGATTCTGGACAATCTGTACGCCGGGTTGTATATGGAAATTGCCGACGAGGACTACCAGGATACCCAAATCGGTCTCAGTGATGCGCGTGATGAAAGTTATGGGCTGGATCTGTCCGCGACCTTCGGCGAGCATATTTCTGCGCACGCTTTCTATGCCAGGGAATCACTGAAAGCCGTCATCCGTGGTGCCGACAATATCACCGGCGCAGCATGGCAAGCGCAAACAGATGATGATTTCAACACGCTGGGTTTTGGCATTGATTTTATCGAGTTGCCCGGCAAATGGGTACGGGCGGTACTGGACTTCAGTTATGCAACGGCGGACGGGGATATACGCATCGACAAGCAGCGCAGCAACTCACCTGCGTTTCCGCAACTGGAAACCGAGCGTTTTACCCTGGAGGCATCCCTGGAGCGGGAATTGTATAACAATCTGAATCTGCGGTTTGCCTATCTGGTCGCCAGACTAACCGAGGATGATTTTTTCCGTGACGATGTCAATCCGGCAACCGTACCGACACTGTTGAGCCTGGGTGAGGGCACGCCAGACAAAACTGTGCATGTGATCAGTGCAACGCTGCGCTATACTTTTCAATGATGATGGCCGGGAAACGAGATGTATGACACCAACCTGATGGTGTGTAATTTGACTTTCTTGCGCTACCGGCGCAAATCGATAGACTTTCTTTTGCCACTGTTGATACAGGAGTTATCAAGATGAAAATACGTGATTATGCAGTAATGCTTGTGCTTGGCATGGTGGTTTTCTGGTCGCTGGGCGCTGCTGCAACAGAGTCGCCCGAAGCGACTAAAACCTGTGCAAACTGCCACAATGATAACGGCATCAGCGATGACCCGTCGATTCCCACCATTGCCGGGGTGTCGAGCTTTTTTCTGGAAAACCAGTTGGCGATATATGCCGAGCAGGCTCGTCCCTGTGCTGCTAAACATTTTGAGAAAGAAACCACAGTTAGCGAGGCAGATCATTGTGCCCTGGCAGAAAGCCTGACCGATGCAGAAAAAACCAGCTTGGCTGAGTATTATGCTGCTTTGCCATTTGCCGCGGTACAACAGGAATTCGATGCGGCTCTGGCTGACAAGGGACAATCTATCCATACCGCCAATTGTGAACGCTGCCATACCGATGCTGGAAGCCTGGACCTGGATGATGCCGGCATTTTAGCGGGTCAACAGAAAGACTATCTGCTGGAGCAGTTTGAGTTTTTCAAACAAGGTCAGCGTTGGCAGCCTGACAAGATGCAGCCCAAGATGGAAAAACTCGATGCAGAGGCAATGCAGGCGCTGGCCAATTTCTACGCCAGAGCTGGGCTGGAAGCTGCGCATTGAACACTGCTGTAGGTGAGTAAGACGACGGCAAACACATGGTGTACTGACCAATCTGGTCATGTCGGCATGGTTGAGACCACACAATTTGACGAATCCTGACGATTCCTGGAGTAGACATCGTGCAACACAATGACAACGAAAATAATGCAGCAGAGCGCAAACGCGGGTTTTGGGGCTGGCTCTGGCAGCGGCCTAAAAGTGTTTTTTTATTGGGCATACCAGTCGGTGCATTTTTGGCAGTGTTGATCGGTATTGGTTTGACTGGTGGTCTACTGAAGGTGGTGGAAACATCCAGCACGCTGGAATTTTGTACTTCGTGCCACGAGATGGAAGCCTTTGTCTATCAGGAATACAAGCAAACTGTGCACTACAGTAATGCCAGCGGGGTACGGGCGGAGTGCGCAGATTGCCATGTACCGCACGAGTTTATTCCGAAGATGATGCGCAAGATTGGTGCCACCTTCAATGAGGTGCCCGGACATTTTCTCGGCCGTATTGACAACCGCGAGAAGTTTGAGGCACATCGCGGCGTCATGGCACAGAAAGTGTGGGATACCATGAAATCAAACGACTCAAGAGAATGTCGCGACTGTCACAGTTATACAGCCATGAGCGCGGAGGTTCAGGATCGAATGGCAAAGCGCCGGCATTCTGCTGAATACCTTGAAGCAACCGGTAAGACCTGCATCGACTGTCATAAGGGGATTGCGCACACGCTGCCCGATGTCATGCCGGAATCACAGTAACGCACTGATGAAAATGCAAGCATAGTTAAGGGGCTTCGGAATAACTATCCATGGAGCGCATTTTGCCCGGAAAAGCCGTAAATTGTGTGGCACGGCCGCAGTGACAGTGGCCGTAGTTACGGCTGCAGGGAGCACTGCGTGAGCTGCGGCTTTTCCGCACCCCTGGCTCTCCCATTTAATGACTATACGGGACGAGGCTGTGCGTGCGCTGCGAACATCTCGGCGCGCTGATTTGCCATGAGCGACCCCACACTCACCGCAGCCGCACCGGAGAATCTCGCAGGACCTGTCTTGAGCGCGGTCGATGGAACGCCGTCGCGCCCATGTACAGCTGTTCAGAGGTTCTCTAACCCGCATATTGCACGAGGACGGACGTTCAGGTAAGAAAAGCGTATGCACACCAATAAGTTATAACGAAATTGTTCGAAATTGCAAAAGTACAGTTTGTCCTATTCGGTTTTAGGAAAAATCTGCCGTCGTATTTTGGCACATCCTCCTTGAACCTTAGCCAGCTATGGCTCTGCGAACGATGCACCAAACTACTTTGGCAGATTTCCCCTAAAATCCGAATCCCTCATGCAATATGCGGGCTAGTTGTATTCGACGATCAAGCCGTTGATGGCGACCAATGAGCTGACTGAGTTCAATTCCGCGCCTGCCACCAATAAAAAAGCCGCGACAGTGTCGCGGCTTTGTTAGAAGCAAGGGTTATCAGGCTACAAAGCTGGCGCGCATCTTTTTGATCGCCACCGACTCCAGCTGACGGATTCTTTCCGCCGACACACCGTAGCGATCGGCCAGCTCCTGCAGCGTGGTCTTGGTATCGCTGAGCCAGCGACAACTGATGATGTCACGACTGCGTTGATCCAGACTGTCCATGCCCTGCAGCAGTAATTCATGGTGATGATCATACAGATCGTCATGTTCAGCCTGCAGCATGGGATCAAGTTCACTGTTGCGCAGGAACGCTGCCGGTGCAACCCAATCGTCCTCATCATCGGCGTTGGCAGGCAGGTCAAACGAGGTGTCCTGACCGGACAGGCGCTTTTCCATTTCCAGCACCACTTCCGGTTTCACGCCCAGATCGCTGGCCACCTGATTGACCTCCTGGTGCGAAAACCAGCCCAGTCGTTTCTTGTTTTTACGCAGGTTGAAAAACAGTTTGCGCTGAGCTTTGGTGGTGGCGACCTTGACGATGCGCCAATTGCGCAGGATGTATTCGTGCATTTCCGCACGGATCCAGTGCACCGCGAACGACACCAGGCGCACGCCCACATCCGGGTCAAAGCGTTTGACCGCTTTCATCAAACCGATGTTGCCTTCCTGGATCAGATCAGCCAGCGGCAGGCCGTAGCCTGAGTAGCCTTTGGCCACATGCACGACAAAGCGTAGATGTGCCATCACCATCTGGCGGGCCGCATCAATGTCGTCTTCACCGCGATAGCGGCGCGCCAGACCCTGCTCTTCATCCAGCGTCAAAACCGGAATACGGTTGACTTCATAGATGTAGGCGTCCAGGTTACCAACACCACTGGCAATCAGTTGTTGCTGAGCTGGAAGCAATGATTTTTTGGTCATGCCGAAGCCTCCTGTCAATTCAATTAAGCTATACCTAATATGATACCAAAATCAAGCTCAAATTGCACTACCCGAAAGCTTGGATCGGGGTAGCAAAACAGCTTATATTTTGGCTTGTATCAGGCGATCACACTGCGCATATGACCCTGATTCGCAGCTGCAGTTCACTGTGGATGCAACAGTTGCAAGCGCCGACTGACCGCCAGCCAGGCACCCACCAGACCGAGTACGCCGCCACCCAACAATGTCAGCGCCAGCACCTCGATCGAAGGCAGTTGCATAGCCAGGTCCTGGGCATAGGCACGACCGATGGCAGCCAATGGCTCGCGCAGCAGCAACAGCGTGAGTGCCAGCATCAACAAGGCCACCACACCACCGAGCAGACCGTACAAAAAGCCGGTATACAAAAAAGGTCGGCGCATGAAACCCGGCGTCGCGCCGGACAAGGCCAGCACATCGATTTCATCCTGGCGGTTTTGCACATCCAGGCGGATGGTATTGCTGACCACCAGCAATACGGCCACTGCCAGCAGCGCCGCCAGCAACTTGATTGCAGCATCGACAAAATCTAGCATGCTCTGCAGCCGATTGAGCCAACCCATATCCGCCTGCACTGCCTCGGCCCAGTGCTGCGCGTCAAGCTGGCCCAACAAGTCGTTGACTTGTTCCGGGCTGTCATCTACCGGGGTTACTGACATGACCCATGGCAGGGGATTGTCAGCAAGCAAATCCAGCGTATCGTCAAAACCGCCTTGCTGCCGCAACTGTTGCAACCCAAGCTGCGGCGAAATCATCTCGACCTGACTGACCGCGGCCCAGTTTTTCACCGTGGCGGCAAGATCATGGGCCATGGCCGGTGTTTCTGCAGCGCTGGCTCGAATGAACACCGAGATGCGTTCCATGCCATCCAGCTGCCGCAGTGACTGCAACTGTTGCAGCCCGGTTCCCAGCAGCAATGGCAGCAACAACGCCATACCCAGCACCAGCACGGTCATGAGGCTGGCCAGCGGGTGTCGTACCAGGTTGCCGATGCTGTACAGCAACGAATAACCATGCTGGCGCAGCCAGCCTCGCAGACCATTGCGCAGGGACTCTATCAGCATTACTGGTGCTCGCGGTCCAATCCCGCGACGCCTCCGCCTGACTGGTGGTTGGGCAGATTGTCTGGCCGGTTGTTGGACTGCCCGGGATCCACATCATCGATCAATTGCCCTTCCTGCAACACCAGCACGCGCTGCGCCAGCTTGCGCACCAGGTACAGGTCATGGCTGGCAATGATCACGGTCATGCCACGCTCGTTGAAGCTGCGAAACAGGCTCATGATGTCCTGGGAAAGCTGTGGATCGAGGTTGCCCGTGGGCTCATCGGCGAGCAGAATATCCGGTTTATTGACGATGGCCCGGGCAATGCCCACGCGCTGCTGCTGACCTGCCGACATCATGCCCGGCAGGGATTTCCCACGCTCGCCCAGCCCCACCGATTCCAGCGCTGCACGCACGCGCTTGCCAATGTCACGATAACCCAGTCCGGCAATGACTAGCGGCAGCGCCACATTGTCGAACACGGATTTGTTCATTAACAGTTGATGATCCTGGAACACCAGCCCCAGAGTGCGCCGATAGCCCGGAATCTGCCTGACCGGCAGTCGGGTCAGATCACGACCCGCCACGCGCAGCTGACCGCGGGTAACGCGTTGCTGCATGCTCATCAGTTTCAGCAGCGAGCTCTTGCCGGCACCGGAGTGGCCGGTCAGAAACACCATCTCGCCAGATTCGATGCTGCATGTAATGTCATCCAGCGCACGGATGCCGCCGGGGAATCGTTTGCATACCTGGCGAAACACGATCTGGGCATTGTCGTTGTAAAAATAATCCAGTGCTGCTTGTTGCATCAGGGCACTCCGGCGCTCAGCCGCCTACCAGTGTGTTCATGTCCAGTATCGGCAGCATGATGGCCAACACAATGAACAGCACCATGACCCCAACCAGCAGGATCAATACCGGTTGCGCCAGATTGCTGAGCAGCGCTGTGGCGGCATCCAGTTCCTGCTCCTGAATGGCAGCGGCCTGATCCAGCAGATAGGGCAAGTCACCGCTTTGCTCGCCGCTATGAATCAGCTGCAGTACCACCGCCGGCATCCAGCCACCGTGTTCCAGCGAGCGCGCCAGGCCTGTGCCTTCTCGCACGCTGCGGGCTGCCTGCAAAATGCTCTCACGCACCGGCATGAACACAGCCACCCTGGCGCTGGCCTGCAATGCTTCGGTGACCGGCACCGCACTACCAAGCATGATGGCCAGGGTACGCGTCAAGCGCGCCGCTTCATTGGCACGCAGCAACCGGCCCAGCAGCGGAATGCGCAGCATCCAGCGCTGCAGCAGTAGTCGATAAGCGGGTTGCCGCCATATCCACCAGCCCAGCAAGGCCAGCATGGACAGCAAGATGATCAGCAGCAGGCCATGATCCCTGAGCCCGTCACTGATCCCCATCAACACACGTGTCGGCCATGGCAGTTGTTGCTGGTAATTGCTGAACACCACCACCACGCGAGGCACCACATAGGTCACCAGACCGGCAACGATCAGCACCGACAGCACGGCCAGCAGCACCGGATAGAGCAAAGCCATCAGTGCGGTGTTGCCAATGCGCTCGCGATTTTGGGTATAGTCAGCGAGTCTGATCATGACCTCATTGAGGCGCCCGGCACGCTCACCTGCTGCCACCGAGGCAGTCATCATTTCTGAGAAATGCCCCGGGAACGCAGCCATCGCAGCGGCCAGACTCTGGCCTTCCAGCACCTGCGCACGCAGCGCCGCCACAACATTGCGCAAGCGCGCTGGTTGCTCGCCCCGGGTCAGCGCCTGCAAGGCATCCGCCAGCGGTTGCCCGGAGCGCAGCAAGGTGGCCAGCTGGCGCAGCAGCAAGGCTTGTTCGGCCGGTTTGAAACCGCGCCGCAAGGACCAGCCGGAACGCCGCTGCTGCTGATCGACAAGTTGCTCGACCTGCAGCGGCAACAGGCCCTGTTCACGCAGCCTGGCTCTGACCTGCCGCGCGCTGTCGCCTTGCAGCACGCCCTTATGGCGGCCGCCTTGTTGATCCAGTGCAATATAGTCAAATGCAGCCAATGTCAGAAAACCTCAGATTCATTGTGCTCGTACGCTGTGCGACTTGGCCGGATACAGCGACCTTGATATCACTCGACCCGGGTGACGCGCAACACCTCTTCCAGCGAGGTTTGACCTGCCAGCGCCTTGTGCCAGCCGTCTTCGCCCAGCGACGGTGTGGATTGTCTAGCCAGTGTGGTCATGGCCTGTTCACCAGCCTGATCATGAATCAACTGCCGCATTGCCGCGTCCACCTGCACCAGTTCGTACAGCCCCAAACGTCCATGATAGCCGCTGCTACCCGGCGGCAGATCCGCCTTGGGTCGTTTCAGCTCGACCGCAGCTTCTGCCGCAAAGCCTAGCTGCTGCAGTTCGGCCACACTGGCTTGCCAGGTTTCGCAGTGCTGTGCATCGATCAGGCGCACCAGTCGTTGTGCCACTACGCCAATCAGGCTGGCCGCCAGCAAAAACGGCTCAATGCCCATGTCTACCAGGCGCGTAATCGCACCGATGGCAGAATTGGTATGCAAAGTGGACAACACCAGATGTCCGGTCAGACTGGCCTGTACGGCGATACGCGCAGTCTCCAGATCACGGATTTCACCGATCATGACCACATCCGGATCCTGTCTCAGGATCGCGCGCAGACCGCGCGCGAAGGTCAGATCGATCTTGGCGTTGACCTGCGTCTGGGCGATGCCCTCCAGATGGTATTCGACCGGATCTTCAATGGTCATGATGTTGCGACTGCGATCATTCAGCTCACTGAGCATCGCATACAAGCTGGTGGTCTTGCCGGAACCGGTCGGACCGGTGACCAGAATGATGCCATGTGGTCTGGCAATCAAGCGTCGGGTAAGGACCAGATCACTGGCAGCCATGCCCAGTTGCTGTAGATCCATACGTCCGGCCTGCTTGTCCAGCAAGCGCAGTACCACGCGCTCACCGCGGCCGGCCGGCAAGGTCGATACGCGCACGTCCACCGGTCGCCCGGCGATGCGCAAACCTATGCGACCATCCTGGGGCAGGCGCTTCTCAGCGATATCCAGCTCGGCCATGACTTTGATTCGAGAAACAATCAGGCCGGCCAGGCTGCGTGCCGGGCGCATGACCTCATGCAACACGCCGTCAACGCGAAAGCGCACCACCAGATGCTGTTCATCCGGCTCGATATGCACATCCGAGGCCTGTTCCTTGACCGCCTGCGTGAGAATGGCATTGATGAGCCGAATAATTGGCGCATCGTCTTCACTCTCCAGCAGGTCCTCTGGTTGCGGCAGGTTGTCGGCCAGAGAGTGCAGATCCAGATCGCCGCTGACATCGGCGGCGATTTCACTGGCACTGCTGCCGCCTTCGGCGTAAGTTTGTTCGAGCAACTGATCAAATTCATTGGCAGGGACTTTTTGCACCGCAATAGGTGCCTGCAGATAGCGGCGCATTTCCGTCAGCGCATGCACCTCGCCGGGCTGGCGCCAGGCCACCCTGGCCTTGCCATCGTCATCCCAGCCCAGCAACAGTACTCCGTTGCGGCGGGCAAATGCATAGGCGGGGCGCTGACTTGCCACAGGCAACTTATTCGCTGCCGCTGGTTTCCGGCGGCGTGACCTGTTCCGGGCTGGATTGCAGGTATTGATACAACTCCGGCAACAGCGGCATTTCATCCTTGGGCGACAACCCCTGGGCACGCTCGCGCATGTCCAACTGGCTGGCGCGAATGAAGTCGTATTTGCTGGCGCTGATGGAGTTTGACAGACTCCGATCACGCAAAATGCGCGGGCGAATGAACACCATCAGATTCCGCTTGACCTTGCGGTTGCTGCGGGTCTTGAACAGATTGCCGAACACCGGAATGTCACCCAGCCCCGGCACGCGGTCTTCAACTTCCATCATGTCATCGGTGATCAGGCCGCCGAGCACCAGCACGTCGTTGTCCTGCACCATGACCTGCGTATTCAGCGTGCGTTTGCTGGTGATCAGATCGGAGGCACCGGCCGCCTGTCCCAGCAGTGCCGACACTTCCTGGGAAATGGTCAGAATCACCGAATCACCTTCGTTGATCTTGGGTGTCACCTTCAGCAATATGCCCACTTCTTCACGGTTGATGGTCTGGAACGGGTTCACCTGACCATCGGCCGAGTCCACCGAAGTGTTGGTGAACGATCCGGTAATAAAGGGTACTTCCTGACCAACGCTGATACTGGCCTCGGCATTGTCCATGGTCACGATGGATGGCGTGGACAGGATATTGCTGTTGCTGTCACTGGATAGCGCGCGCAACACCACGCCCAGCTCCAGCACTTCGGTGCCGAGAATGTTGGTGGTGCCAGACAAAAAACCAATGTTCAGGCCGTTACTGGGCAGCGCGAGATTATTCGGATTGAAGAAAGTCTGGGTGATGATGTTGTTGCCGCCGGTACCAAAATTAGTGCCGCCGAGAAAGCCACTGCCCAGACCGATCACTTCACCATCGGGGCCAAAAATGGGATCCAGCGAACTGGTCGCCTGCCACTGTACCCCTAACTCACGCGAAGTATCCACCGTGACCTCGGCAATGATCGCTTCGACCAGCACCTGGGCCCGTGGTATATCCAGACTGCGGATCACGCTTTTCATGCTGCGCAGCTCATCGGGCTGCGCCGAGATGATCAGTGAGTTGGTCTGCTGGTGGGCCTGGATTTTGGCCTGGGTGCCGCGCAAATTGGGCGAGCCACCCTCGGCATTGGTGTTCCTTTGCTCCACCACTCCCTGCAGGATCGGCACCATTTCCTGGGCATCGGCATAGTTCAGATGCACGACCTGGGTATTGCCACCCTGGTCCAGTGGCGTGTCCAGATGCGAAACCAGCGTGCGCAGTCGCAGACGACCGGCCGGATCGCCGCTGAGCAACAGGCTGTTAGTGCGGTCGTCGGCCAGCACCTTGCTGGTGCCAGAGGTATTCATTTCTTCGATGATACGCAACAGACTGGTGGCCGAGGCGTGCTCCAGACGCATGACTTCAACCTCGTTTTGCTCGGCCTTGTCGATGCGACTGATGATAGTTTGCAGGCGCTGCACATTGCTGGCCCGGTCGGCAACGATTAGTGTGTTGCTGGAATCGTGGGCGACCAGATGCGCTCCCTGTGGCAGCAGTGGCCGCAACAACGGCAGTGCAGCACTGGCCGTGATATTGCGCAACGGCAGAATTCGGGTGACGATTTCTTCGCCACCGGTGAGGTTCATGTTACTGGATTGCTGTCTGGCAATCGTGTCGGGCACGATACGCACCACATTGCCATCGCTGATGGCCGCATAACCATGCACCTGCAGCACGCTCAGGAACACACCGTAAATTTCGTCTTCACTCAAGGGCTGGCTGGAGACCACGGTAACCTGGCCCTGCACACGCGGATCAATGACAAACGTCTTGCCGGTGATTTCGCCGATGGTAGCAATCACCGACTGGATATCAGCCTGGTTGAAGTTGAGCATCTGCGGCTGTGCCAGTACCGGCCCGGCCAGCACCATGCACAGCGTCAACAACGCCCGTCGCGAGAATACCATCTGCAGCGTATGTACGATGGAAAATTCCGACCATGAACTACTCATCAAGGAGGCCTCTGCTGGTTTGTTTTATTGCTGTTTCAATGCGCTTAGATCGGGTTGCAACTGCACCACCTGGCCATTGCGCCTGACCGACAAGGTTACACTGTTTTGCCCACCCAGGTTTTGAAATATTTGCATCGCCGCCTGCACATTGGTCAGCGGTTGGCCATTGACTGCGGTGATCACATCGTTGGCCTGCAGGCCCAACTGCTGGAACTGGACAGCATCCCGACCGGGAAACACCTGATAACCGCCGCCAGCTGCCGGCGTGACCTGAATCATCTGCGCCATGCGGGCCAGATTGGTGCTGTCCAGATTGACGCCAGTGATACTGCCAGCGGTGGCGGTGAACGGCAGCATACCGGCACCGTTGATCGCGGTCAGGCCGGGAACACCGGCACCCACCAGAGAACCGCCCGCAACCGGGCTGGTCGAGCTTCGATTGGCCTGATTACCTGGCGTTGCAGCTTGCGAGCGACGTATGCCGGCACCGGACTGCTCAGCGGCGAGCCTGGGCAGCGACAGGGTTTCACGCTGGCCATGGCGCTGCAGTACCACCTGCTGCGAGGTAATGGCCACCACTTCGGTGTCATCCGACAGCCGATCACCAACACCATAAACCCACTCGCGGCCATCGCTGCTTATGATGATCGCATAGCCCTGCTGATCCTGTTCCGCAGCCGCAACGATACCGCGCAGCTCCAGATCCAGAGAAGTCTCCGGCAGCATGGACAGATGCAATGGGTTGGCCGCCCCGGCCTGCCCGAACAGGTGCAAGGCCGCAATATTGTTGCCTGAGGCAGACACGCTGCTGCGCTGCTGGACTTGCGTTGGCAATGCCGGCATGCGCACTTCGATGTCGGGGCCGCTGATCAGCAGCAGCAACCAGCGCACCGCCAGCCACAGCGTCAGCAAAATCACCAACAGCAAGCTCAGCCTGGCCAATAGTGGCTGCAGGCGGCGGTATTCAAAGCTGGTGAAGCTGTGTGTGTTCATCACTGTGATTATAGCGTCAGCAGCGATACATGTATGCCCGGATTGTCTGCGCTGTTGGGTGGCGGACTATCCGGCCAGCGGATGACCTCAATGGCGACGTGGTGGTGCTCGCCGCCGGCCCTTGCTGTGTCTGTCTTCACGTGGCCGTCGCGGTGCCCGATTGATGGACGGCAACGCATCCGGATCATACTGCTGCAGTGGCAGTGCATGACCGATGTATTCTTCAATTTCGGGCTGGTGAAAAGCATAATGCTCGCAGGCAAAGCTGATCGCCACGCCAGTGGCACCCAGGCGCGCGGTACGCCCGACACGATGCACATAATCTTCGGCACTTTGCGGCAGGTCATAGTTGAAGACGTGCGACACCGCCGGTATATGCAAGCCGCGCGCAGCGACATCGGTCCCGACCAGCACGGCCACTTCGCCAGCACTGAAACGCGCCAGCAGTTTCTGCCGCCGTTGTTGCGGCACATTACCCGACAACAGTGCTGATGGAATCTCATTGACCCGCAGTGTATCTGCCACGCGTTGCGCTTCATGCTTGGTATTCACAAACACGATGGCCCGCTCTACAGCGTCTTGCTGCAACTCGTTCACCAGCAGCGCCAGCTTGTCTTCATTGGCCGGGTAGTAGACCCGTTCCTCGATGTTGTCAGCGGTGATCTGCTCGGCCTCGATGGTTACCCGCTCCGGTTTGTTCATGTGCTCATAGGCCAGTTCCATGACCCGATGGGAAATGGTGGCCGAAAACAACAGGGTCTGACGCTGCTCGGGCGACGGGCAACGGCGCAACAAATAGCGTATGTCCTTGATGAAGCCCAGATCAAACATCCGATCGGCTTCATCCAGAACCAGCACCTGCAGTTGATTGAGCTTGAACACGCCCTGCTTGAAATAATCGATGATGCGCCCCGGTGTGCCGATGATGATGTCCGTGCCGGCGACAATGTCCTGGCGCTGTTTGTCGTAATCGATACCGCCGTAAGCCAGCGTCAGGCGTAGCCCTGCAGTGTGGTTCAGCAGCTCTGCATCGCGATGAATCTGGATTGCCAGCTCCCGGGTCGGTGCCAGTATCAGCGCCGCCAGCCCGGGCAAATGGGCACCGGTGTCGCCAGTATCGGCCCGCATCCGATCGCGCTGCAGCAACAGTCGCTGCATGATCGCCAGCAGAAAAGCCGCCGTTTTGCCAGTACCGGTTTGTGCCTGTCCGGTCACGTCCCGCCCCTGCAGTGCCAGCGGCAGGGTCTTTTCCTGTATCGGTGTGCAGTGACTGAAGCCAGCCTGTTCCAGACCAGTCATGATCAACGGATGCAGATCAAACTCGCTAAAACGGGTATTGGTCATCGCCGTGACCACGCCCGGAGCTTGCGCAGCGGCCTCGTCAGCGTGATACTCATTGAGTTGATCGGGATTAGCGGCTTCGTGTGCTTCAGTCATAAATCATGTTTCATGTGGACGATGACGGCGTTGTGCCGTCTGGCTTCAGTTCTGGCTGAAGTTGCTAAGTTGGAATGAGCACGCCGAACACCAACAATGATCTTTGTCAGGCATCTCAGGGGTATCGCATGGACAGGTCGGGAGAAAGGTCAGAAGCCCAAGTAGATGTCAATGCGCAGATGTCAATGCGCGATGCAGCATTCAGGTGACAGCGAATTATAGCATAGACTGGCGTCAATCATCCGCCTGAACACAATCGTTTGCACGATCATGTTATCCTGACTTGAAATTTTGTCATGCAGCTTCAACAATAGACTTTGTAACCAATCCCAGCCAAAGGAATTTCACGTGAGCAACAATGTCATCCATGTATCAGAACAGGAATTCGAGCAACAAGTTCTCAATTCAGATGTACCCGTTCTGGTTGATTACTGGGCGGAATGGTGTGGCCCTTGCAAGATGATCGAGCCGATCATCAACGAATTGGCTGACAACTACAATGGCCAGGTTCGCTTTGCCAAGGTCAACATTGACGAAAATCGCAGTACTGCAATGCAATACAACGTGCGCGGCATTCCCACCTTGATGGTATTCCGCGATGGCAAGGTGCAAGGCACCAAGGTTGGCGCTGTCACCAAGGGTCAACTGCAAGCCTTTATCGACGAAGCCGTCAAAGCCTGAACCACTGTTGCTGCAGCATGAACTGCAGCAACATCGACCCAACCAGCCCGAACATCGACACGACCAGCCCGGCACTGAAAAATGCCGTGATGCATTTGCTGCTGGACGTGAGTTAATTTTAGTGCTAGATTATTGCCACGGTACTTCAGCCGTCACTCTGCCCTGACGAATCCGCAACTGACTGCCTTTCCTTGCGCGTAGCTGTGCCGAACTAAAGAATTCTCAATCCATTCGCCTTGGCGCGATTTTCATCAACATCAATCATCAAAACCCATGAACCTGACAGAACTCAAGTTAAAGTCCGTTGCAGAACTTATTGATATTGCAAACGAAATGGGCCTCAGCAATGTAGGCCGCTCACGCAAACAATCTCTGATTTTCTCCATTCTCAAGGCCCATGCCCGAGGCGGCGAGGCGATTTATGGTGATGGGGTGCTGGAAATTCTGCAGGATGGTTTCGGCTTCCTGCGTGCTGCAGACAGCTCCTATCTGGCCGGCCCAGACGATATTTACGTATCGCCCAGCCAGATCAGACGCTTCGATCTGCGCACCGGAGACATGATTTCCGGCAAAATCAGACCACCAAAAGAATCTGAACGCTACTTCGCATTGCTCAAGGTTCAGGAGCTCAACTACGAGCCACCGGAAGCCTCCAAGAACAAGATCCTGTTTGAAAACCTCACCGCCGAATTCCCACGCGTACAGATACCACTCGAACGCGGTAATGGCAGCACCGAAGACATCACCACCCGTATCATCGACCTGATCGCCCCCATCGGCAAAGGCCAGCGCGGACTGATTGTATCGCCACCGAAGGCCGGCAAGACCATGCTGCTGCAGAACATCGCCACCAGCATCCGACACAACTGTCCGGATGCAAAAATGATCATTCTGCTGATTGATGAGCGCCCGGAAGAAGTTACCGAAATGAAACGCACGGTGGATGCAGAAGTCATTTCCAGCACCTTTGACGAACCCGCCACACGGCACGTGCAAGCGGCAGAAATGGTTATCGAGCGTGCCAAACGACTGGTCGAACACAAACACGATGTGGTGATCCTGCTGGATTCCATCACCCGTCTGGCGCGTGCCTACAACACGGTTGCACCGTCTTCAGGCAAGGTTCTGACCGGCGGCGTGGACGCCAACGCGCTGCAAAAACCGAAGCGCTTCTTCGGCGCCGCGCGTAACGTGACCGAAGGTGGCAGCATGACCATCATCGCCACGGCACTGGTGGACACCGGCAGTAAAATGGACGAAGTCATTTACGAAGAATTCAAGGGCACCGGCAACCTGGAAATCCATCTGAGTCGTCGTATTTCCGAAAAACGCGTGTTCCCGGCCCTGGACATCAACCGTTCCGGCACCCGTCGGGAAGAGCTGATGATCGATCCGGATGACTTGCAGCGTATCTGGATTCTGCGCAAGATTCTGCATCCGATGGATGAAATTCAGGCTATCGAATTCATCATGGATAAAATGAAAGCCACCAAGACCAACAACGAGTTTTTCAAATCCATGAAGCGCTGATTCGCTGTCACTCTCAAGCGATCAAATAATCCACCTGCTTCCACAGTTAAAGATTTTCCACAGTTAAAGATTTTGTAGGAGCGTGCCTGCACGCGATGGGGAGTCGATGGCACCTCTAAATAACTAACCATGGAGCGCGTTTTGTTCGGAAAAACGCCGATCAATTCGCCTGCAGGCAGGCTCCTACAAGACCATTTTGTCATCCCGAGCAGCTTTTGGCAGCAAGGCTTTTTTGCCCGAATTGGTTTGACCTCAGACACAGTTCATTGCGAGAAGGCAACGCCAACACAGCAAAGCAATATTCGTAGGAGCCAGCCCTGCTGGCGATGGTTGGCTGCTTGACGGTGCAGCTGAAAAGCCGGATGCGCTTTGCTTATCCGGCCTACGCGATGCAGGCGAACCATCCCGAATCCTGAGGCCTGCTCAGTTTCGCCTGCAGGCAGGCTCCTGCAAGACCATTCACTCTGGCTATTGTTCACGATCATCCAGAATCGCCGAAACAATGCCCTGCAGAATGCTCACCTCGCGCTGCTCCAGGCGCGCGCGCATGGCCAGTCGACGAATGCGTTGCAGCAGCATCTGTGGTTGCGTCGGATGCAAAAACCGGATCAGCTCCAACATCGATTCGGTGCGTTGCATCAGGCTTTCCACACTGCGCTGATCGGCCGGCAACATGCCGTCGTCTGCCACGCTCTGATCGCTGCTGGTGACGGCATCAAGCATGGCCATGCGCAACTCGTAACTGACCACTTGCACCGCCTGGGATAAATTCAACGAGCTGTAGTCCGGATTGGCTGGAATTTCGATGCGGTAGTGACATTGCTGCATTTGTTCGTTGCTCATACCCACACTTTCAGTGCCGAAAACAATGGCCACCGGCGCAGGTGGCGGACGATTTTCTGCATGCTGTGCCAGTTCGTTGCGTACCGAACTGGCTGCATCACGCACCGTCATGGCTGGCCAGTGCAAGGTTCTGGAGCGCGCGCTGGCACCCAGCACCAGCGTGCAATCTGCAATTGCCGTGTCCAGATCATCGCAGACCACTGCATGCTGCAATAGATCAGCGGCCCCCGAGGCCAGGGCGGTTGCCTTGGCATCCGGAAAATACTTCGGTGCAACCAGATACAGCCGCTCCAGCCCCATGACTTTCATGGCCCTGGCACTGGCACCGATGTTGCCGGGATGGGTGGTATGCAGCAATACGATGCGGATGTCTTGCAGGAATCTGAGCATGGGCTTATGGTTGATGATCAACAGCTTATTTTCGCATGTATTTGGCTAGTGGGCCACCGCACAAGCACCGTGGACTGCGTTGCACTCGCTTGAATTGACTACGGCCAGTCCTGCGCTCGCGCGCCTTGTCCACGCTGCTTGTGTGACGGCTGAGTGTCACCGAACTATACGCGTGGCCCACCAGGCAGTGGTGCCCTGTGCCGTAGCACGGATACGCGCCAGTTTGCGTACGCACAGACTGGCAGCGTATCCGGCTATGCCGTGCCTGCTTGCGCTGGACTTGCACACTGACAATGCGGCATCATGCAATACCACAGCGCAGCGGAACTGTAATGCCGATAGCGACGCCCAAGCCAACCACCAAGGAGCGCAGATGACTGCACCAAACCAACAGCACTCAGCCACCAGCCGCACTGTTGAGCAAACCGGGCCAGACCAGCAAGCTGCGCAGGGCCTGCTGGAACTGATCAGCATCATGCGCCAATTGCGCGATCCTGACAGCGGTTGCCCTTGGGACATCGAGCAGACTTTCGCCAGCGTCGCCCCTTATACCATTGAGGAAGCCTACGAAGTTGCCGACACCATCGAACGTCAGGACTGGCAGGCATTGCCCGCCGAGCTTGGCGATTTGCTGCTGCAGGTGGTATTCCATGCGCAAATGGCCGCTGAACAACAGTTGTTTGATTTAGCCGGCGTCTGTCAGGCCATCAATGCCAAACTCATTCGCCGGCATCCACACGTGTTTCCCCAGGCCGATACAACCGCCCCCAGCTTCACCGCTGCGCAGCAGACACAGAACTGGGAACAATTGAAGCAGCAAGAACGTGAGGCGGCCGGTCAGCCCTCGGTGCTGGATGATATTCCACGCAATATGCCAGAACTCACCAGGGCATTGAAGCTGCAAAAGCGTGCCGCCCGGGTCGGTTTTGACTGGCCGCATGCCGATGCCGTACTGGACAAGCTGACGGAAGAACTGGCCGAGCTGGAACAGGCTCGCAACGAGGAATCAAATGCGCGTATTGAAGACGAGTTGGGCGATGTCTTGTTTGTGCTGGTGAACCTGGCGCGCAAGCTGGATATTGATGCCGCCGCAGCACTGCGTCACGCCAATGCCAAGTTCGAACGTCGCTTCCGCGCTATCGAACAATTGGCCGAACAACAGCAAACGCCGTTGTCACAACTGCAGTTACAGCAGATGGAAGCCCTGTGGCAACAAATCAAACAGACTGAGCCAAAAGCTGAAGGAGACCCAGACCAATGAACAGCACTGACCTGCAAGTGCTCCTGCAACAACCACTGCTGCTGACAGTCTTGCTCAGCTTGCTGCTGCTGTCCGCCGTGGCCGGCTGGTTTATTGGCCGCCGCAAAGCCTCGTATTGGCAGGCGCTGTATCATCAGACCGACCGCCAACACACCGTGACCAGTAGTGCTCTGGAGCACGCCCGGCAGACGCAGCAGCAGCTGCAACAACAACTGCAGCAGCAGCAAGCAAGCCTCGAACGCCAGCAGCAACAGCACAATCAGCTGCGCGAGCAGCATGCCAGCCTGACCGCCGGTAGCGAAGCTGAACGCAAAAGCCAGCAGCAACAGATCGAGAAGCTGGAAGCCGCAGAAGCACGTCTGGCCGACACCTTCAAGCGGCTGGCTGGCGAGGTTTTTGAAGAAAAAACCCGTGCCTTCAAGCTTACCAGCAATGAACAAATCAGTGGACTGATCAGCCCATTGCAAACCCAGCTCAAGGATTTTCGTGAGCAGGTCCGGGAAATGAGCAGTCGTGGCATCAGCCAGCACGGGCAGTTAGTACAGACACTCAGTGACCTCAAGACCATGAACCAGAACCTCGGCGAGGAAGCATCGCAACTCAGCCGTGCACTGCGTGGCAGCAACAAGCTGATCGGAAATCTCGGCGAAACCCGTCTGGAACGACTGCTGGAAAGCGCCGGCCTGCAGCGCGACAGCGAGTTCAAGCTGCAGGTCACATTGCGCAATGACAAAGGTGAGCAGCTGCGTCCGGATGCGGTCATCTATCTGCCCGATGACAAGGCCATCGTTATCGACGCCAAGATGTCACTGGAACACTATGCCCAGGCCTACAATGCGGAAGAGCCGGAGCAACGCCAGCGCTTCATGCTGCAACATTGCCAGTCGCTGCGCAGCCACATTGCCGGCCTGGCCAAAAAAGGCTACACCCATACAGAAGAGCTGCAAACGCCGGATTTTGTGATCATGTTTGTGCCCATCGAGGCCGCGCTGATTGAAGCCATTCAGCTGCAACCGGAACTGATGGACTATGCCATGGAAAACGGCGTTGCCATGATTGGCCCCACCAACCTGCTGGCCACGGTGCGTACCATCAGCAGTCTGTGGCAGGTCTGGCGGCAAAACGTCAATGCCCAGAAGATCGCCAATCGCGGCGGCAAGCTGTTCGACAAGTTCTCCAATTTCGTTGATGATCTGATCGAAATTGGCGAGCGTATCGACCAGTCCAATCGCTCCTGGCACAACGCCATGAACAAGTTGAAAGAAGGCAATGGCAATTTACTGCGGCAAGCGGAACTGCTCAAGAAGCTGGGCGCCAAAACCAGCAAGTCGCTGCGCCTGACCAGTACCGCTGCACTGGCAGACGACAGCGAGGGCGAGGGCCAAGCCGACGACGACGCACCCGACGCTGAAGAAGCGTGACGTAACCGACAACACTTTGCTGGCAGATCGGCACAGGCTAAATCGAAGCCGTCATACCGGCACGCGCTGGCACAGGCTAAATCAAAGCCGTCATACCGGCGCACTCTGGCACAGGTTAAATCAAAGCCGTCATACCGGCGCAGGCCGGTATCCAGTCAAAATAATCCTCGCGCAGCGACTCCCTTTACCGTCATACCGGCACGCTCTGGCACAGGCTAAATCGAAGCCGTCATACCGGCACGCTCTGGCACAGGCTAAATCAAAGCCGTCATACCGGCGCAGGCCGGTATCCAGTCAAAATAATCCTCGCGCAGCGACTCCCTTTACGGTCATACCAGCACAGGTCGTGTTGCGTGTCGCTATACACGCCATGAAGTGTCGCGCAGCAACCCATCCAATAACCCCAGTCCTTTTTACTTCGCGCAGCGAACCCATAGGATAATATGGGCAGATGAAGCAGCCTTGCGTGTACATACTTGCCAACAAGCGTAATGGCACCCTGTACATTGGTGTCACATCAGATTTGGTACGGCGGGTCTGGCAACACAAGAATCATGTGGTTGATGGTTTCAGCAAGAAATACAGTACCGACATGCTGGTCTGGTATGAGTTACATGGCGACATGGAGTCGGCGATATTGAAGGAGAAAGCCATGAAAGAATGGAAGCGGACATGGAAGTTGCGGCTGATTGAAGAGCTTAACCCTGACTGGCGGGATTTGTATCCAGATATTCTTTAGATGCGCTATGAGGTTGCGACTGCGTCGCATAAATTTAATTGACTGGATACCGGCCTGCGCCGGTATGACGGCAGTCTTCAGGTCTTAAATAATGCTTTTTATCCAGGCGCACTCTGGCACAGGCTAAATCAAAGCCGTCATACCGGCACGCGCTGACACAGGCTAAATCAAAGCCGTCATACCGGCGCACTCTGGCACAGGTTAAATCAAAGCCGTCATACCGGCGCACTCTGGCACAGGTTAAATCAAAGCCGTCATACCGGCGCACTCTGGCACAGGCTAAATCAAAGCCGTCATACCGGCGCAGGCCGCGTTGCGTGTCGCTATACACGCCATGAAGCATAGCGCAGCGACTCTATAGTTGTGCAGCGTCACATCAGCAAAGTGTAAACATACAAAGCATCCTTCGACACCTTTTATTTGAGTGCGTCTTCGACGCGTCTAAATCGACTGGATACCGGCCTGCGCCGGTATGACGGCAGTCTTTTAGCACGAAATTAGCGCATCCATTGTATGGATTTGCTACCTGCCTACGTTGGTATGACGGCAGTCTTGTAGCGCTCAGGCTACCATTGTCATTCGGGCGCAGACTGGGCACAGGCTAAATCAAAGCCGTCATACCGGCGCAGGCCGGTATCCAGTCAATATGACTGTCGTGCAGCGACTCCCTTTACGGTCATACCAGCGCAGGTCGTGTTGCGTGTCGCTATACACGTCATGAAGTGTCGCGCAGCGACCCATCCAATAGCCCCAGTCCTTTTTACTTCGCGCAGCGAACCCATAGGATAATATGGGCAGATGAAGCAGCCTTGCGTGTACATACTTGCCAACAAGCGTAATGGCACCCTGTACATTGG
>JAJFKZ010000154.1 GCA_021772955.1 Gammaproteobacteria bacterium
CAGTGGTAATACCCAGGCTGATGGGATTTTCAGGCAGACTGGACATCGACGATGGTTTGCCCTGTGAGCTTTCTGATTATTTGGAACTCGTGGACTGGTCAGGCAGGGCGATCCATCCAAACAAACGGGGCAGGATAGACGATCATTTGCCGAAGATTCTGCAGCGACTGCAGATAGAGCCATCCGCATTGCTGAGCTACCTAGGCAAGAAAGATGACCGTTTTCATCATGTCATTGGCTGTAAAGCCTCCATTCGTGATGCTGCTGAAAGACTTGGCAAGCGTTTTCTGCAGGGCATCGCCGCTGCTGATCGACTGTTTCCGCAACGGATCTAGCTGAAACCCCAATCAATCATTCAGATCGGCATGTGCCGATGTTTGGCGTGTCTGGGATTTGGGATTACAGCTGAATCTGTCATTTATCTGGTCTTTTCGGAAAACATCTGAGTAACTACGCTGCTGATGTCAATGCTTGGCAATAATGGCTTATCTGCGGCCAGGAGTATGGGTGTCCATTTCTTTGCTTTGCGCACTGGGTGTCCATTTCTTTTAATTTCTTTTTTGCTAGTTTGATCCAACATATGTGCCATCCGGCGCTAGTCGACAATACTTGCCTGACACGAAGGATCCGTCCGGACACATGATCACAGCGCTTCCCCCAGGGACGTAGGTCCCATCCGGAGCCATTTGGGGCATAGTGCCCGTATCCCTTACAAAATCTCCAGTCGGGGCCATGCGACATCCAGTGCCCCCCACATAGCTTCCGTCGGAACATTGATTGCAGCGCCCCATGACGTAAGTACCATCCGGACACATCACTAGACCTTCGGTAGATGTACTGGGGCTCGGAGTCATCGAAGGTAACAAGGCGGGACTATTCAGCACTTCCGGATTGTCCGTTACTACAGCACCCATAATGGCTAGCCCAATCAATGCGCCTAGCGCCTCAGCGTCGGCTGCATCCTGGGTTTGTTGAGCCGCAAGTAAGTCAGATTGTGGTACATTCAGGTTTCTTCTTCGCAACTCTGTTACGGCGTCCGAGTAACCCCAACGCGCTGCAAGATGGAGCCAAGAAACAGCAGCATCACCGTACCCTAGCGCATACTGAACCCGCGCAAGATTGACCATCGCAACTGGAAGATTTTGCTTGGCGGCCCGAAGGTACCATTCCGCGGCCTGATTCAGATTCTTTGGCGTGGAGTCAAGACCATTTTCCCAAAGCAGGCCTAGATTATTCTGCGCTGCTGGGTCCCCTGCTATGGCTTTATCATTCCAATAATACGCAGCCTTGTCGTACTGTCCCGTATTGTAAGCATCAACTCCTAGATTGACCGTGCTACAACCAACGATGGCATTAAGGAGCAAGATAGCGACCAGTTGAGATTTCATTTTGCCCTCCCTCCGGGCACCGCATATATAGAATGCCACATAACGCTTGAGTTGAGGGGCGTTTGTGGAGCACGCGTAGCGTGCGTAGCAAACGTCCCTCTCCAACGATTTGTTAGCTGACTTTTGCATTTATCCTGGGTCCGTGAAAACGACACGACCAGCCTTCCAACGTTGAATTAATTTTGGATTATTCATTATTTTCCAAAGGCCCCTAATTAATTCATATTGGTTTGCGTCGTCTCTAGTTTTCGAAAGCACCTCAACTGCAACCGTGTTTTGAACTGATTGAGCTTCCTTAACTTCGTGTATCATGGGGATTCCCCCACGATCCATTCCGGTGATTTCTGGGTTTTCATCTGAGTCACGGCATGCGTCGACTGAAGCTGAGTGATAGCCAGCGCAGGACAGTGGACGTACTGGATAAACACTACATTTTTTATCGGCGAGTAATGGGCAACGAATGTTCGTGGCAAAGTGTTCTTCTGTAGTCATGCCTTGAATTATTTGGTACTGCTGGTGCACGCGTGCTTTAAATTCTTCGAACTCTCGCTTGGAAAAATTCTCAACCAAATAAAAATATATTGCGATTATTTCGAAGGGAAATGCGACTACGCGAAGGTTACAACAATATGAGCATCCTGCTCGGCAATCGATAATGGGAATTTTCTTAATCGCACTTTCTACGGGTCGAATAAATCCCGGCCCTATTGAGGTTGCTAACGGTGCTGATTTTTTCGCGGATTGCAAAAGACTGAAAAAATTTATGCAACGACGATTAAACTCCTCGGAAGTTATCGGGCTCATTCATTGGTCCATAGTCAGCCAACTAATAAATATACAGCAATTTGACATTTTATCGAATAAAAGCGCAATCTGCGTCAATATTACCTTATCCGTAGTGGTTTCTGATGCTAAATACTGATTAATAGACATATTATCTGCATTGGGTTTGTAGATACACAGCATTTCTGCTGTTTACCACCGCGTATTCCTACATGCACGCGAGCGCTTTTCCTGTTTCTGTCAAGTTGCTTTGATGATCTTATGCACATGATTATACAGGAGATTGAATCATGCCCGAAAAGCTGCTGGACAGAATGCGCAGGATTATTCGCCTGAAGCATAGTAGGTACCAGGCTGTGAGGACGGTGGCCATTGCATCTGTTTAGATGCAGAACGCCCTGTCGATTCCTGCTTTGATTATAGTTGCAAAGCAGGTTCGTGGCTAAGCTTATAGTGATTTATTGCGGGTGCGCTTTGCTTATTTGGCCTACATCTGGTTTTCAGGGAGGTTGTTGCCGGATGCGCTGCGCTTATCCGGCCTACGGGTTACGAGATGATGCTGCTCGTGCGGATGCGCTGCGCTTATCCGGCCTACATGGAGCTTGTATCATATTGCCTGCAATGCTTCAGCCCAGTCTTTCCGGCAGCCAGGTGGCCAGGGCCGGGAACACGGCGAGCAGGCCCAGCACCAGCAGCTGCAGGACAATGAATGGCATCACACCAAGGTACAAATCGCGGGTAGAAAGCTGCTCCGATGCCACGCCGCGCAGATAAAACAGGGCAAAACCAAACGGCGGGGTCAGAAACGACGTTTGTAGATTCACGGCAATCATCACGCCCAGCCAGATGGGGGATATGCCCATGGCCAGCAGCACCGGGGCAACGATCGGCACCACCACGTAGGTAATCTCGATGAAATCGAGCATGAAGCCGAGCACGAAGATCACCAGCATCACCACCAGCATGGCGGTGAACACGCCACCGGGCAGATTGCCCAGCAGCTCCGCCACCACCCGGTCGCCGCCAAAGCCCCGAAACACCAGCGCAAACAGTGATGCGGCGATCAGAATCATGAATACCATGCTGGTGATCTGGGCGCTGCGGTACACCACCTGTTGCCAGACCGTCTTGGTTAGCCGCCCTTTAATGCCTGCCAACGCCGTGGCACCCACTGCACCCACGGCGGCGGCCTCGGTGGGTGAGGCCACACCGAAGACAATCGAACCCAGCACCAGCACAATCAACAGCAGCGGTGCCATCAGCGTCAGGATCAGCCTGCGCCAGTCCGGAACTGGCAATGGTTCATCGAGCACAGCGGCTGGCGTGGATTGTTCTGCCGTTGCTTTTGGTGCCAGCAAAACGGCGTACAGCGCGTACAAGAACACCAGCAGCAATCCGGGAATCAGCGCTCCGGCAAACAGATCGCCCACCGAGACGGTCTGGGTATTGAATACCCCGGAGCTGATCTGCGCCTGCTGATAGGCATTGGCCAGCACATCACCGAGCAGCACCAGCGCGATCGACGGTGGGATGATCTGCCCCAGCGTGCCGGCGGCACAGATGCTGCCCGCCGCCAGTCGGGTCGAATAGCCTCTCTGCAGCATGCTCGGCAGTGCCAGCATGCCCATGGTTACCACGGTGGCACCGACGATGCCGGTACTGGCGGCCAGCAAAGCGCCGACCACGATCACCGCCAGGCTCAAGCCATTGCGGGTGTTGCCGAGCAAGGCCTCCATGCTCAACAGCAATTCCTCGGCCAGTTTGGAGCGTTCCAGCATACTGCCCATGAACACGAACGCCGGTACTGCTACCAGCGTCTGATTGATCATCAAGCCATACAGACGATTGGGCAAGGCGCTGAGAAATACCGCATCGAAACTGCCGCTGAGTATGCCAATTCCAGCGGCCAGCAGCGCCACGCCTGCGAGCGTGAATGCAACCGGATAACCTGCCATCAAGGCCAGCAGCAAACCCGCAAACAGCAACAACGATGGCAGCATTTCCAGCATCAGTCGCTGGCTTCATCCTGCAGGTACTGGTCCTTGAGTTTGATGTAATTGCTAGCCGAATAATCCAGCATTTCCAACTCACGAGCACTGAGATCACGCACGTGTCGCGCCGGCGCACCCAACCACAGCTGACCTGAACCAATTTGCGTACCGGGGCTGACCAGTGCGCCCGCTCCGATCATGGACTGGCTGGCAATACTGGCGCCATCGAGCACGATCGCGCCCATGCCCACCAACACCAGATCACCGATTTCACAGGCATGCAATACCGCACTGTGGCCGACAGTCACCCGGGCACCGATGCGCAAGGCAAAGCCGCCTGGCGTATAGGGCCCATCGTGGGTCACGTGCAGCACTGCGTTGTCCTGGATATTGCTGCCTGCGCCGACATGAATTTGCTCGACATCGCCGCGCAACACTGCGCCCGGCCAAATCGAAACATCGTCGTGCAGATTGACTCGACCAATGACCACGGCATCCTGGTCGATATAGACTCTGGCCCCCAACTCGGGCCAATGCTGTTGATAAGCGCGCACTCTGGTCATTCAGGCTCCTCATGTTGCGGTTGCCAGCGCTGTGTGATGAAACTTATGCACACACGGGCCTGGCCACACTAAATCAAAAGTTTAATCAATGTTTAATAGATTATGATCTACAACATCACTGCAAACAGTTGATATTGTTAACTATCTCAAAAGATCACTTTTTAACCAATCTGTCATAAAGCAAACACTGACAAGAGTCTCGAGTAAAATTGACATTTTTTCAACAGACTTATCCACAGCTTGTGTGGATGAATTTCCACACTCAGGGACAGTCCTGCTTCTGTGTCTGCCACAAGGCCGTTACAATAGTAACTTCCTTAGTCATGCCATCGTCATGGTAGCACCTGCTTAACGTGAAAGACGTCATCCAAGAATTACTCGGCCAGGCACTGCATCAGCTGGTCAAAAAAGACTATTTGCCCAAAGAAGTCATCAAGGAACCGGCAGAGGAGATTGAAATCTCGAACTGTCCGGATCCTAAAATGGGTGATTATGCCTCAAACATCGCCATGAAACTGGCAAAAACCGCTGGTTTGCCGCCCATGCAACTGGCGGAAATGCTGGTTGAGCACACTTCCAGATCCAGACATATCGCCGATATTACCGCTGACAAGCCAGGTTTTATCAACATCAAGCTGGCTGACAGCTGCCTGTTCAAGATCATTATCGATGTACTTGAAGACGGCGATCTCTATGGCTACCGCCAGCCCGAAGAGCGCCAACGCATCTGCGTCGAGTTTGTCTCCGCCAATCCCACCGGCCCGCTGCATGTAGGCCATGGTCGCGGTGCTGCCTATGGCGCCTCGCTGTCGGCACTGCTGGATGCGGCCGGATTCGATGTGCACCGGGAATACTATGTCAATGATCACGGGCGCCAGATGGATATCCTCGCCGTCAGCGTCTGGCTGCGCTATCTGGAGCTGTGTGGCGAAAGCGTCAACTTTCCCGCCAGCGGTTACCGTGGCGATTACGTCTACGACATCGCCAGACTGATCCGTAACGAGCATGGCGATCATTTACGTCACAACAAGTTTGAAGTCAGTGACAACCTGCCACCCGATGCCAAACCCGATGCCAAACCCGATGCCAAATCCGGTGCCGACGCCGACACTGCTGATGGTGCTGCCGAGGACGATCCCGGCGACAAGGAAAAACACATCGATGCGTTGATCCAGCGTGCCCGCGAGTTACTCGGCAAGGATGGATTTCGTATTGTTTTCAAAACTGCCCTGCACGCCATGCTGGATAATATCCGTACCGACCTGGCCGAGTTCGGGGTCGAATTTGACGAGTGGTTTGATGAACACAAGCTGGACAAGTCCGGCGCCATCGACCGGACCTTGCAGCAGCTGCGCGATGCCGGACATGTGTATGAGAAGGACGGGGCGCAGTGGTTTCGCGCCACCACTTTTGGCGATAGTCAGGATCGTGTGGTTGTGCGCGACAATGGCCGCACCACCTACTTCGCCTCGGATATCGCTTATCTGGAAAGCAAGCTACTACGCGGTTACAAGCCCGCCATTTATGTTTTTGGTGCCGATCATCATGGCTATATTCCCAGACTCAAGGCAGCGGCCGAAGGCCTGGGGCATGATCCCGACGATATCGAGATTCTGCTGGTGCAGTTTGCCAACCTGTATCGTGCCGGGGTACGTCTGTCGATGAGCACCCGCAGTGGTGAGTTTACCGAGCTGCGCCAATTGCGCGAAGAAGTCGGCAATGATGTCGCGCGCTACTACTACATCATGCGCTCACACAACCAGCACATGGATTTTGATCTGGAGCAGGCCAAGGAAAACGATCTGGACAACCCGATCTACTACATCCAGTACGCCCACGCCCGCATCGCCAGTTTGTTTCGTAAGCTCGAGGACGAAGGTGTGCGCTACAACCAGGCCATCGGTATTGACTCGGTCAAACTACTGACCAATGACTATGAACAGCAACTGATTCGTGGCCTGCTGCAATTTCCCGAGTTGATCCAGATCGCCGCCGAAAAACGCAGCCCGCATATGCTTGCGCATTTCAGCCATGAGCTGGCGCGTAAATTGCACACCTATTACAATGCCGAGCGTATCCTGGTTGACGATGAAAACCTGCGCAATGCGCGTATGTGCCTGCTTGCCGCGACCGCACAGGTGTTACGCAATGCCCTGCGCATCATGGGCTGCAGTGCCCCGGAGCAAATGTAAGCCATGCCAGCGCGCCGACAGGTCAAATCCAACCGGAAAAGCCCGGGTTCTACCTGGATGTGGTTTTTTTCCGGCTTGCTCAGTGGCTTGCTGCTGATGACACTGGCGCTGCAATCGGGACTGATCAACTTGCCACGCAATCTGCAGAATGCCGTTGATCGCAGTGAACGTGAGCTGCTCGATGAGGCGGCGATCACCGACGGACAGAATTCAGCGAAAGTTACTGACAACAAGCCTGACTATGATTTTTTCAGGATTCTGCCGGAACAAGACATTGTCATTCCAGAAAGTGAAGTCCAGCGCCAAGCCAACCGTCAGACTGCTGACAGCAGCAGCGACAACGATAGTTACATTTTACAGGTTGCATCATTGCGTTCAGCCGACGATGCCGATGCGCTGAAGGCGCGTTTGCTGTTACTGGGCATGCAGCCGTCGATCGTCAAGGTCAATGTCAACGACGAGACCTGGCACCGGGTGCGCATCGGGCCGATCAACAATGCCCGTGAGGCCAATGCCATGCGCAACCAGCTCACCGCCAACGGCTTTGATGCCATGATCATCAAGGCGCGTTAGCTAGCCCGCATATTGCATGAGGGATTCGAATTTTAGTGGAAATCTGCCAAAGTAGTTTGGTGCATCGTCCGCAGAGCCATAGCTGGCTACGGTTCAAGGAGGATGTGCCAAACTACGACGGCAGATTTCCCCTAACACCGAATAGGACAAACTGTACTTTTGCAATTTCGATCAATTTCGTTATAACTTATTGGTGTGCATACGCTTTTCTTACCTGAACGTCCGTCCTCGTGCAATATGCGGGCTAGCAGCCTGTGGGACTTAACCGATCGTAGCGAGGGAAGGTCAGTTTGAGACAGATTTCTCGATCTTTTGAGGAGAATAGTGAGCCTATTTAACGAAAAAGATCGGAAAATATGGCCAAATCTGGCATTCCCGCAGTCGATTAGTGTTAAGTCCGACAGGCTGCTAGCATGGTGTGAGCAGTTCCCAGTGTTGTTGCGCTCAGGCAACCACCGCCAGCGGCACTGACCCGGGTGCCGACCTGGCCTGCAGTTCAGCTTGCGCAGCATCATGGCCTTGCAGATAGGCGTAGGCATCATGCTCCAGCGCACCTTCCGGCAAATGCGCCCAGAAAGGACCCAGATCATTACGAATGCGTTCACGAAAAAACTGTGGCAGCTTGCTGCTGGTGCCATCAAAATAGGCACGAAACCCGCTGTCCTCTCGCATCATTTTTTCCATCAATGCGTAGTACCTCACTTTTTTCGAGGTGGCGCCGCGCAACGCGCCAATGGCTTTGGGCAGCAGTCCATTGCCGGCCTGGAACCGGCGCCGCACCTGATTCCAGGAGTGTGCAAACGCTGTCAGATCACGCACATAACCGTAAAACTCGGCCCAGTCGTAGTTTTTCGGCTTGATGTTCATGCCGCGTGTGCTGTTGAGAAAGTGAAACGGTACTGGCAATACGCGCCCGGCGCGTTGCAGATCCAGATTCAGCGGCGCGGCCCGGCCATAGGCGGTAAACAGCGAAAACGCCGGGTACGCACCGGGGGTCATCTGCATGAAACGCTTGGTCAACTCAAACGGTTCAGGTCCCTGATCACAGTCCAGCCCAAGAATGAAGTTGGTCTGCACATACGGGATATAACGCAGGATGGTGTTAACGTGCTCGGAAATCTGCTGCACCTTGTCCAGCCCCTCATTCTTGCCGGTTTTGGATTTGTTGCCCAGGTCGTACCATGATTCGATACCCGGCAACAAGGCCTTGAAGCCATTTTGGCGTAATCGTTCCAAGCGGTTCTCGGACAACAGCGACAAGCTGCTTTCAGCGACAAAATCGATCCCACCTCGCGGCACAGCCTCTTCGATAACGGACAGGTAATCATCAAAGCGGACACCGAAATTGGGGTCATGCCAGCCTACTCGCGGGTGTTTCAGCTTGGTCAACAAAAATTGCAGGTCTTCACGGATTTGATCAAACCCCAATGATTGGTAAGAAATCACCGAATCAATGCAAAAACTGCAGGTATAAGGACAACCGGTACTGCCGATCATGGGCACCAGTTTCAGCAATGGTGCCTTGGCAATGGTTGGTGCAATGAATTTCCAGCGCTGTTTCACGCCCGGCAACTCGGTGATCTGCTTATCTGCCTGCAACACCACACCCAAGGGGCGTTGTGGCTCGGCATGACTGAGCAATTCGGTGATCAGGGTCTTGTCGGTGAGGCCGATTACATAGTCGAAAAAGCGCACGGCGTCCTCGGGGTAACAGCGCGCATGCGGTCCACCCAGCACAGTCACAGCTCCGCGTTTGCGGTACATGTTGCCAATGGCATAAGCCAACAGTGCCGAGGCAGAAAAGGCGCTGATGAAGACCAAATCGGTTTCATTCACCAGCTCGTTGCTGAAATCCTCAAAACCGGTATAGGTAATGAAGCGTACATCGTGGCCCGCCTGCTCACACCAGACCGCGACCACTTGCGGCATGATGTTGGCAAAATTCGGATTCATCATGCGCGCGTAGAGCCGGGTGGATGGCTTGTAGCTGATGATGTCGATGATGGTGACGCGTAATCGTTTCAAACCAGACTCTCCAAATGGGCGGCGCCAAGCAGATCAGCTTGTGAGCCAGATCAACCGACGTCAGTACAGTACCAACCAATACCCGAGAGACCAGTAGCGAGTTCTAAAATAGCCCTCATTGAGAGCCTGTGTGAAGGGCTGAGAAGGAGACCTAATAGGAATTTTGCGTAGCAGTAGTAACAGGCATGCATCAACTAGATGTGCCGTTTGATTCTAGCACGCTTCTATTTTTATGGGGTCCTATTGTCCGATCTTTTCGTTATATAGGCCTGCTGTTCGCTGCAAAAGATCGAAAAACCCCTCTCAAACTGGCTTTCCCTCACTACGTCCGATCAGTCCGACAGGCTGCCAGGCGCTGCTCAAAGCTGATCAGTTGCCGGAGGACATGGCTGATGCAGATCGCTGTTGGCGCACTGGCTAGCCCGCCTATTTCATGAAGGCGGACAGTTACTGATCCTATTTCAGGGACAAACAAGGCGATAGCAGTAAAATTATGCATAGCGGAGTGGATACGGATTGTCCTGTTCGAGTTCAGGCCAAATCTGGCGTTGCATCTCGGCCGATCGCCCTTGAACCATAGCTACGGCTATGCTTCTGCGGGCGATCGTACAAGCTGCTTAGCCAGCTTCGCCCTGCTCCTCGAACCCTTCATGAAATAGGCGGGCTAACGCGACTTTGCTGGCCGATGCGAAGCATGCCATGAACAAGCCAAATCGAACTCGTCACCCCGGCACAGGCCGGGGTCCAGTTTGTTTGCCTGGTCGCGCAGGGACACGCTTGAGCTAGCAGAAACAATCCATTTCCCGTCAGCTCAATACAGCTTCAAATCCACCACCACCGGATCGTGATCGGAAAATCTTGCGCCCGGCTGCCAGCGCTGCAGTTGTCTGGCACTGGCGTCGGCATTGACGTTCCAGTACCAGGCATTGGCGACGCGTGGCAGCAGCGCCGGGCTGGCCAACGCATAATCCAGCGTACCAATCTGGCCACGGTAACGGTAGCTGTACAACGGCATGCTGTGAAAACGCGAGACCAGATCGATCCAGCCATTGCGGGTCAGCGCCTGGATCGGCTGTTCCATGCGATAGGCGTTCAGATCACCAATGATCAGGATGTTGTCTTCATCCTGTTGCTGTTGCAAGTCTCCCAGCCACTGCTGCAGCAACTGTGCTGACTGCAGGCGCGCGGCATTCCAGCAGGCCTGGCCATCATCCTGGTTGGCGTTGCCAGGCTCGTCCTCGTGCATGTCAGCATTCTGACACCCCCCTTTGGACTTGAAGTGATTGACGCTGACCATGAAAGACAAGTTACCTTCCAGACTGCGAAAACGCTGCACCAGCGGCGTTCGACTGAGTTGATCAAACGGTGCCGTGCGCAGGGTCGCGGCAGGTTCCACCGCTCGCAACAGATCCTGCCGGTAGAGCAAACCTACGCTGATGGCATCGCTGCCCAGCATTTCAGCAGCAGTCGGTTGCACGAAAGCCCATGCCTGCTGCAGCTTGTTGTTCAGTTCCTGAGTCAGTTGCGCAATGCTGCTGTACTGATCAAAACCATCGTTTTCCAGCTCCTGCAGGGCCAAAACATGCGGCTGCAGCTGACCGATGGCATCGACCAGCTGATCGAGTTGAAACTGGTATTGAGCTGCACTGGCAGCACCTCGTGGCGTCGGAAATGCGCCGCCCCGACCGTCGCCGTTGAACAGGTTTTGCACATTGAGACCGACCACGCGCATGGTCAGATCCTGCTGCGCAGGCACTGGCTGCACCAGCGCACTCGCTCCCAGCTCGAAATCTGCCAGTTCAATCAGCTGACCGAGCTCCGGCTGAGGTTGCACGATCCCGCTAACCGACAGTCGATCACCGGCGCGCATCTGCCAGGCCTGTTCGGCGGCAACGCCCTGCACTTGCAGCTGCAGCGAATGCGCCCGATTGCGCAGCGCCAGTTGCTGCGCCGCCGTGCCCGGTAGCACCACCTGGGTGGGCTGATACAGATTCTGACTGGCGACATGCAGCGTGCCTGAGCTAACCACACTGTCATCGTTTGTGCTGCGGCGCATCGGCTCAGCCACCTGCCAGTCGCTGAGCGCAACGTGCATATGCTCCAAAGCGATGTCATCCACAAGCTGATCAATCAGCACTATCGGCAGCGGCTGAGCGTGATCACAGACTGTTGCCAGCGCCTGCGACAACAGCGTGACCGAGCCTGATGCAGCGGCAGGCTGCTGCGCTTGTTCGATCACCAGCCCAGAGACAATCAGTTCACTACCGGCCACCACGCCCGCAAGCTGTGCCGTCGGCAGCAACGCTACCAGCAGGGCATCGGAGGTGCGCGGATCGCCATCGGCACTCGCCACCGGCTCCTGCAGGAAAAAGCTGTGTGCGGTCAGCTGGCGCGTGACGATGCCGCGCACGGTAACACGCTGGCCGACCATGGGAGATACGTCGGAATGATCCTGAATGGTGCCGATCAGCGTGTGCGGATCACTGCAGGCGGGAGCCACCTGCATGGTCTGATCATTGGTAACAACAACAGCCGTTGGCTGACATCCAGTCTGCCACAATGCGACAGCCAGCAGCAGACTGCGGCCGGCTGCCATGCCGGTATCAGTCAAGCTGATCCAGCATCCAGTCCACCGTAACCTTGACCTGCTCATCGCTCAGATCACTGCGGCCACCCTTGGCCGGCATGATGCCGATACCGTTGGTGGCGCTGGCGTACAACGCCTCGTTGCCCTTCGCCAGGCGTTCGGTCCATTGCTGTGTCTGCAGCATGGGCGCACCCGCAGCGCCGCTGGTATGACAGGCGGCGCAGACGTTGTTGTAAATTTGTACCGGATCCAGCGCACCAGCAAACGCCGCCTGCGGCTTTTGCGCCACGGCATTTCGTGCTGCCGCCTCGGCACTGGTATAAACCCCGGTTGGAGGCTCGATACGTGCCAGCTTCATCTGGTCGCGAACCGGATTGGAGGTCGGTATCAACTGACCATGCATGTAGTGCGCAATTAAGATCATCACAATGGTAAAAGCGACCAGACCCAGAACAATGAGACTGAATCGTTTCATGAACAAGCCGTCTTCTTGATTCACGGCAAACACTCCTGAATGGGTTTTAATGTAAGTGGAAGTTTTAGGAACAAGGTTTGCCATTATAGCTTTGAGTACCGTTATAATCTATCCCAGACATCGTCATTGCGCCCGTAGCTCAGCTGGATAGAGTACTGCCCTCCGAAGGCAGGGGTCGCAGGTTCGACCGATCGGTCCGGAACCGATCGGGACAGTGCAAAGCGCTGGCCCCGAAGGGGTGAAGCCCAGGGATGGGCTGAGCAATCCTGCCACTCGGCAGCATGAGAACCGGTATAATCTTTTCAGACATCCTCATTGCGCCCGTAGCTCAGCTGGATAGAGTACTGCCCTCCGAAGGCAGGGGTCGCAGGTTCGAATCCTGCCGGGCGCGCCATTTCGGTTCAAAAGCAGGCGTAGTTACCAATCTCGCACGGGCCGCGGCCCTCACGCAACCTGCTTCAAGGGCCTGGCCCGGTCGATTCGCTTGCGTTTGGTCGGATCGTGCAGCGCCTCCCACAGATCGTTACGGCGCTGCAGGTTAAGCCAAAAGTCCGGGCTGGTGCCGAACACGCGCGAAAGAATGAGCGCGGTGGCGGCAGTCACGTTGCGACGGTCGTTGCACAGCTCGTTGACATGCTTGCGCTGCACGCCCATCGCCTCGGCCAGCGCTGCCTGGGTCAACTCCAACGGCTTCATGAATTCCTCGATCAGGACTTCCGAAACGGGGGCCGGCTTGCGTTTGGTCATCAACATCTAGGTCACCTCATTTGTAGCTGTGGTCGTCGAGATAGACACCGCTGGCTTCACCGTTGCTGCCATCCCATGCGAAGATCAGCCGCCACTGTTGGTTGACGCGAATCGAATGGAGACCGGCAAGATTGCCGCGCAGCTTCTCGAAATGGTTGCTGGGCGGCACGCGCAAATCCTGATCTGTCATCGCGTCGTCGATCATCTGGAGCTTGCGGAACAACCGGCTTTCGAGATCGGCGGGAATGGCCCGCGACCGCACGTCATCGACAAAGAAGGCGCGTAGCCAATCGTCCCGAAAGCCTGCTATCATTTCATGACTCCATTAAGCCAATGTACCACTCTATGGGACAAAGCTCAAGACAGACTGCTCATGTCTGCTTCGACCGCCGCCGGTAGCCGGCAACTCTCCAACCGGTGGCAGGTGTCAAAAGTAGGGAAATCCCGGCTTATTCATTGATAGGCCGGTTCACCGGTGGGCACGAAACGCCCAGCTACCTGGCCGCAGCGGTAATCGCCAGGCCCGCTGCTTCTGCCAGCTCCCGCACATATGCGCCGGGATGAGCTGGTGAGTGCATCGTAGTCATGCTTCCCTGTTCTGGTGACAGTACTAACCCGTCAATTTCATGCAGACAGACAGTTACTGGTCATCGCACAACCGTTGCTCAATCGCCTTACTTCATCTGCTCAAAAAACCTGGCAATGCTGCGATATACATGCGTCTGTGCGGCGCTGCCGGAAATGCCATGACGGGCACCGGGGTAAGTCAGGCTGTGATACAGCTTACCCTTGTCCTGCAAGTCCTTGAACAACATGGTGGTGTTGGTGAACAGGACGTTATCATCCGCCATGCCGTGCATGATCAGCAATGGCAATTGGCCATCAGCCGGAAGATTGGCGGTATGGTTGAGGACGTTTGCGCGCTGGTATCCTGCAGGGTTTTGCTGCGGGGTCTGCATGTAGCGTTCGGTATAGTGAGTGTCGTACAAATGCCAGTCGGTCACCGGCGCCACGGCCACGCCCAGCGCGTAGGCATCCGGTGCCTGCAGTACGCTCATCAAGGTCATGTAGCCGCCGTAACTCCAGCCAAAAATGCCGATTTTATCATCAGCTACATAGGGCAATGATTGCAGGAACTCGACGCCGCGCAGTTGATCCTGGACTTCCACCGTACCCATGTTGCGATACAGCGCTTCTTCAAAAGCCTTGCCGCGCCTGGCGCTGCCACGATTATCCAGACTGAATACCACAAACCCCTGCTGTGCCATGTACTGCTCGATCAACAACCGACCGCTCCAGTTATCCTGTACCACTTGTGCATGTGGCCCGCCGTAAACATAGATAAACACCGGATACTGCTGCGTGGCATCAAAATTGACCGGCTTGATCATGCGGTAGTGCAATTCCACCCGCTCCGTGGTTTTCAACACACCGAATTCGGTGGGCTGGTGCTGGTCCAGGTAGATGGCATAGGGGTGCTGCTGGTCCAGGCGGTTTTCCAGCAGCCAGGTCAAGCGCTTGCCACTGGCATCGTGCAGACTGACCTGCGGCGGTTGCTGACGGCTGGAAAAGGTATCCACGTAGACCTTGGCCGATTCATTCATGCTGATGTCATGCCAACCCTCGCGACTGCTGATGCGCTGCACCTTGGCCAGCCGATCGCGGTAATTGATACCGTACAACTGCTGCTCGATGACGCGATCCTTGTTGGCGGTGAAAAACACCATGCCGGTAGTTTCATCCACAGCTTGCAGCTCGTCGATGGCCCAATCACCGCTGGTCAGCTGCGCCAGCTGACGACCATTGTTTTCGTACAGATACAAATGCCGATAGCCATCGCGCTCGGAACTCCACAGGAACCTGTGCTGCGGTAAAAACCGCAAATCGTCATGCAGATTCACCCAGGTCTCCGACGTTTCGGTGAGCACGGTTTGCTGCTGCATGCTGGCCACATCAACGATGCGCAACTCCAGTCGCTGCTGGTCTCTGGGCTGCCACTGATAACTGAGTTTTTGGCTGTCCGGGAGCCAGCGTACACGCGGCAGGTAAAATGCCTCTGCGCTGCCGGTATTAACCCAGCTGCTGTTGCCGCCACGGCGCTTGACCACGCCCAGTCTGAGCTTGACATTGGCCTTGCCGCTGTAAGGGTAGCGCTGTTCGATCACGGCCACTGATTGCGCCTGGATGTCATAACGTTTGCTGATCTCCACAGGCGCCTCATCGTACTGAATGTAGGCAATCTTCAAGCTGTCTGGTGACCACCAGTAGCCGCTGCTGCGGCCCATTTCTTCTTGCGCGACAAATTCGGCCTCGCCATTGTGAACGGTGCCGTGACCATCACGGGTGAGCCAGGTTTCATGACCACCATCCAGCTCCAGTACCACCAGGTTCTGCTCACGAATAAACGCCACCGCCGTGCCATCTGGCGATAACTTCGGATCGGTTTCGAACGCTTCCGTGTTGGTCAATCTGGTGGCGGCGCCATTGTCCAACCGATAATGAAACAAATCACCCTGCAGCATGAACAGCAAGGCCTTGCCATCAGCCGACCATTGATAATCGACGATGCCACGCAGGCCAGCAATACGCTGACGCTCACGACGCGCCTTTTCGGTTTCCGACAGCTCGCGTTGCTCGTTGGTCAAGGTGCGCGAATCCACCAGCATGCGTGTGTTGCCACTGCTCAAGTGGTATTCCCACAAATCCAGTTGCTCGCGGTCTTCGGCCTTGCCGCGCAGAAACGTCACCCGCTCACCCTGCGGTGCAAGCTTGACGTTTTGCAGTTGCGGGCCAGATAACGACGGGCTGGCAAAAATGCGCTCAATCGTCAATGGCTTGGCCGCCACCATCGGTGCCAGCATCAAGAACAGAATCGAAAACAGTGCGGAATACTTGTGCATGGTTGCTCCCTGTGTCGTGTTTTGTTGATCAATTCATCGCCCCGGTTATCTTCTTGTCTGTCCTGTGCAAAAACTTGAATAATATGTGATTTTCATGCTGCCCGAGACCCGGCTGTACGTTACCAGTCGATGCGTTTGCGATCGCGGTAAAACCCGCCAGTTGCCAGCGCTTCCTTTGCTGCGGCCAGCCAGACAATGGTATCTGCACCCTGAGCCACCGTGCGTTCAGCGTCAGCGCCACCCAGGTCGGTTTGCACCCAGCCGGGACAGCATGCATTGACGCTGATATGCTGCTCCTGCAGGCGCCTGGCCATGATTACGGTCAAAGCGTTCAAGGCGGTTTTGGACATGCGATAAGCCAGATAATTATCGCCCATGTCGCTGAGCTGGCCCATGCCGGATGAGACGTTGACGATGCGCCCACCGCTGGGCATATTGCCGACCAGTGCCTGAATCATCCGCAACGGCCCCAGACTGTTGCTGTTGAAAGTCTGCAATACCGTGGTGATTTCCACTTGCAGTGGATCATCGTTACCAGCGGCGGCTGATTCCAGGAATACCCCGGCATTGTTGATCAATGCTTGCAGCGCAAAACCACAGTCGTGCAACCAGCGTGACAGTGAGGCGGCATCGGTGGCCGAGGTCACATCCAGGCGGCGTAGAATCAACTGCTGCGCATCTGCGCCGGTGTCTTCACGCAGCTCGTCGATGGCGACCGCGCCCGCCTGCTGATTCCGGGTACAGGCAACCACTCGCCAGCCCTGCTGTAACAACTGTCGGCAGATTTCCTTGCCAATGCCACGATTGGCACCGGTAACCAATGCAGTTTGTGTTTGGGACGTCATGGCTTTGTTGACCAGCACATTAAAACGTACAAAATAACACTTTCACCATAGCCGTGCCAGCAGATACCAGCCGATCAGGAAAAAGCTGATTCCCGTCTTTACGGCGATGCCAACCAGCGTCCCCAGCCAGGCACCCACACCGGCCCGGGTGGCATGAAACAGATCGCCCATGCTCAGAAATTCACCAATCACTGCCCCGACAAAGGGGCCGATCAACAGTCCGGGCAGCCCAAAAAACAGGCCAACCACCGAGCCGATCGCGGCACCCAGCATGGCCGCCCTGGTGGCACCGCCGCTGCGCGCACCAGCCATGCCGGCAAGAAAATCCATGCCGTGCGCAATCAGCGTCAGCACCAGCATGATCACCAGCGCCCACAGGCCCAGGTATTGAAAATCCTCCAGCCAGGCGGCCAGCAGAATACCGGAATAAATCAAAATCGGCCCCGGTAACACCGGCAGGATGGCCCCGGCCAGACCGCCGCCGATCAGTACCACGACCACGATCCAGAGCAGATCCATCCATTCCATCAGCTTGTCATCCAGGGTCTCGGCATTGCGTCATGATAGCACCGCAACGGTGCTGAATGGCCGCACCATGATGCTATGCTATGCCTTGATAAACAGCTACGGCAGTGGCAGGAAATGAAGATGAAAAAATCTCTGTTCGATCTTATCCGCTATGCAAATCAACTTTTGTTTTTTGGTGTGATGATTGCCTTGCTTGGGTCGGTTGTGTTCGTGAAAATCAATGATAGCCTGCGCCAAACGCAGCCGGGGCAGGGCTATGTTCCAAAGTATAATGCCCCCGGCGTGCCCATGGTCAATGGCGCAACTGCCACAGATTCCAAGACTCAAGCGGCAAAAGAGAGCGCTGAGGCATCCGGTTATGAGCTGAATCTGGTGCAAAGAATCGATGAGGTGTTCATTTTTCGGGTCAGCAAGAATCAAATCGATACGCGTGTGCAACATCAAAACAGCTCAGCAACAGCGATGCAAACCATGCCGCCAGACATTTCTATCAGCTCTATAACGGTTCCGCGACAGCGCACAGTCAATCTGATGTTCAGTCGTGCAGAGCAGTCCAGCAGCATGCTGTTGCAGCGTGATGCACTGATCAGCCAATACGATCTGAAGCGTGGCGGTGGCAACGCCCCGCTGCAAACTTTGAATGTGTACATGATCATCACCGAAGACACCAACAGCGATCAGCGCCTGGGACGTGGCGATCGAATTGATTTGTATAGCTCGGCATACGATGGCAGCGACCTGCGTCTGGCCATACCGGACATCACCGGCTACCGGCTGATTGATGATGACCGCTTGCTGGTAACCCGTAATCAAAACGAGCATAAACAATTTTATCTGCTGAATTTACAAAGCAATGAATACCGCCTGCTGGATACCAGCTTTAGCATCGATAGACAGACTGCAGCTTCTAAAACTGACGATTGACTAAGCCGGGCATGTGCACAAAAAACTGTACAGAATCGGACAGATATCGTACTATCAACCCAGTTTAATAATTTGCGCTGATGCGCTGGATTGATCATGATTGATCCGGATGGATTCCGACCCAATGTCGGCATTGTTATCGCGCGCGAGGACCGCAGAGTCCTCTGGGCCAAACGAGTACAGGACAACGGCTGGCAATTTCCTCAAGGTGGCATGAATACCGATGAGACGCCGCTGGAGGCCATGTACCGTGAGTTGACTGAGGAAACTGGTCTGCGCGCCGATGATGTGGAAGTGCTGGGCTCGACGCCCGGCTGGTTGCGTTACCGCTTGCCCAACCGCTATCGACGCCGACACAGCAAGCCTGTGTGTATCGGGCAGAAACAGGTCTGGTTTCTGCTGCGTTTACTGGCGGATGAATCACACATCACGCTGGGTAGTGATGGCGATGAGGAAATCGAATTCGATGACTATTGCTGGGTGGATTACTGGTACCCGGTGAAAATGGTTGTGCCATTCAAACGCCGTGTGTATGTCCGTGCGCTGGAACACCTGGAGCCATTGTTGCCACAACAGCGCTAATTCAATTGCTGCCAGCGGTGTTTGCCGGCAGTGTTAATCGGGAGCTCAGTTTGTGACGGATTTCTACAGCGCTCTGGTGTTGTTGTTTCTGGTGATGGATCCACTCGGCAACCTGCCGATTTTCCTCAGCGTGCTGGAAGCCGTGCCCAAATACCGGCGTTTGCGCATCGTGCTGCGCGAAATGGTGCTGGCCCTGCTGATCATGTTGCTGTTTCTGTTCGGCGGCCAGTGGGTTTTGCAGGCACTGCACCTGAGCCAGGAATCGGTGTACATATCGGGTGGCATCATTTTGTTCCTGATTGCGCTGAAAATGGTGTTTCCGGTGTCCAAAGCGGCACAGGCAGAAGACGAAATGGAAGGCGAACCCTTGTTGGTGCCGCTGGCGGTACCGCTGGTGGCAGGCCCTTCATCGTTGGCAGTACTGATGTTGCTGGGCGCACGTGAACCAGGCCAGATGCCGACCTGGGTCATGGCCTTGCTCTGTGCCTGGCTGATCAGCGCCGCCATTTTGCTGGCCGCCACGCATCTGCAGCATTTTCTCGGTCGCCGCGGCCTGATCGCCATGGAACGTCTGATGGGCCTGGTGCTGGTCGCGATCGCTGTGCAGATGTTTCTCGATGGCATCAAGAATTACCTTTCCCATATCTGAGTCTTAACCATGAAAAACCTGATTTTCCCGTGCTTGATTGTATTGCTGTCTCAACCCTTGCTGGCAGCCGACGATACGACTGACTTCACCTTCAACGAGGCTGCGCTTGCGCATGCCCATACACTGCGCGAACAAGCACTGCGCAGCGATCTGGCCTACACCATTACCGCAGATCTGACCACGCGCGTGGGTGCCCGTGCCGGTGGTACGCCACAGGATGCCCTGGCCGTGCAGTGGGCCGTCAAGCAGCTCAAGGCATTGGGCTTTGATCGTGTCTGGACCCAGCCGGTGACTTTTCCGTACTGGCATCGAGGTCAGGAATCAGCCCAGTTACTGCAACCAGTACCGCAACAACTCAAGATCACGGCACTGGGTGGCTCGCCCGGCACAGCTGAGAATGGACTGGTCGCCGAAGTGGTACTGTTCGCCGACCTGCAAGCACTGCAAGCCGTCGCCGACGATAGCCTGAACGGCAAGATCGCTTTCATCAACAAGCGCATGCAGCGGCATCGTGATGGTCACGGTTATGGTGAAGCCGTGGTCGCCCGCAGCAACGGTCCGGCCGTGGCTAAAGCGAAAGGTGCCGCAGCACTGCTGATTCGCTCCATCGGTACCGACAACAACCGCACCCCGCATACCGGCACCACCAGACAGCCCGAAGATGGCAGCGCCATCGTGCCGGCAGCCGCGTTGTCCAACCCCGATGCCGATCAACTGCAGCGGCTGTTTGCCCTGGGCATCAAACCCGAGCTGGAACTGCGCCTGGACACCGGTTTTGATGGCGAGGCGACATCCTACAATGTGTTCGGCGAAGTCACCGGCGCACAACCCGAACAGATTATTCTGCTGGCCGCACATCTGGATTCCTGGGACGTTGGCACCGGTGCGATCGATGATGCTGCTGGTGTGGGCATCGTCACGGCGGCCGCGAAGCTGATTCAGGATCTGCCCGGTATCCCGCAGAAAACCATTCGCGTTGGCTTGTTTGCCAATGAAGAACAAGGCCTCTACGGCGGCTTTGAATACCTCAATCAATTGCAGTTACAACATCCGGATGCGCCACTGGTCGAGCATGTGATGGCGATGGAATCTGACTTCGGTGCTGGTCACATTTATCGCATCGATGCGCGTACCAATGCGGCGGGATGGTCAGTGGTTGACGCCTTGCACGAGCTGCTGGCGCCATTGCAGATCGAGTTGGGCAGCAACGGCAAACCCGGTGGCAGCGATATTTTTCCACTGATCAATGCCGGCATTGCCAACATTGCGCTGCGTCAGGACGGCACTGATTATTTTGACCTGCACCACACCGACAATGACACCCTGGACAAGATCGAACCTGAAGCCATGCAGCAAAATCTGGCCGCCTGGGCCGTGACGGCGTGGCTGGTCTCGCAAAGCGGTGTGGATTTTGGTTCCGGCACGCTGGCCCCAGCTAACGATTGAACAGCACCGCGGTACTAGTGGTTCTTCAAGCTGTTGCTGCCTCTACCAGTAGCGATAACCGGACCCAACAACCGCAACCAGCTCAGGCCGGCCACAACAGCTGCAAACTCACAGCGATAAAGTGGCAGCTGCTGCCAGCAAGCACAAAACCATGCCAGATGGTATGCGCATAGGGCAGGGTATGACGGTGGTAGAACAAGATGCCGGATGTGTACAGCAAACCACCGGCCAAAAGCCACAACAATACCGGCGTACTCAATGCCTTGACCATCGGCACGATAGCGATGATGACCAGCCAGCCCATGACCGCATAAATGCTGGTGGATAACAGCTTGAAGCGGCCGGTAAAAAACAGCTTGAACACGATACCGATCAGCGCCAGCCCCCAGATCACGCCAAACAGCGACCAGCCCCAGGCGCCTGTTAATGCCACCAGCGTAAACGGCGTGTAGCTGCCGGCAATCAGCAGGAAAATGGCGCAATGATCAAGAATCTTGAACCGGCGCTTGCGCAGAGGAT
>JAJFKZ010000155.1 GCA_021772955.1 Gammaproteobacteria bacterium
ATCAATATCCAGTTCGTTTTCGGATTTCGCCACCACCGTGCTGACCATGGCATCACCGGTGATATTGACCGCGGTGCGCGCCATGTCCAGAATCCGGTCCACCCCCAGAATCATGGCGATACCTTCCACCGGCAGACCGACCTGCCGCAATACCGTGGCCAGCAGGATGATGCCTACGCCGGGCACGCCGGCGGCACCAATCGAGGCCATGATGACCATCAGGATCACGGTGATGTACTGACCGATGCTCAGGTCAATACCATAAGCCTGGGCAATAAACGCGGTGGCAATGCCCTGCATGATCGCGGTGCCGTCCATGTTGATGGTGGCGCCCAGTGGCACCGTGAACGCAGCCACCGAGTTATGCACGCCGATGCGCTTTTCCAGCGTCGCCATGGTTACCGGAATGGTGGCGTTACTGCTCGCGGTGGAAAACGCAAACAGCCAGGCCGAACGCATCTTGCTGAGAAATTGCAGCGGATGCAGGCGCGCTAGCAGCATCAGCAATGTCGGATAAACGATCAGCATCTGTACCAGTAGCACGGCCAGCACCAGCGTAATGTAGACCGCCAGATTCTTGAATACATCGCCCCCCAGCGAATAACTCATGCGCGCAATCAGTGCAAAAACACCGTACGGCGCAAAATACATGACGATGGTCACCAGCTTCATGATGACGACATTGAAATCTTCAAAGAAACTGCGCGTGCGCTGACCCGACGAGCCGGACAGGGTGATGGCAACGCCAATCAGCAAAGCAAACATGATGATCGGCAACATGTTGCCATCAGCCATCGCCGCAATCGGGTTTTTCGGCACCAGTTGAATGATTACTTCAGTCAGTGAGGGTGCCGATCCGGCCTCAAAACTGGTATCGGTGTGCAGCTCCACGCCCTCACCCGGGCGCACCACCAGTCCGGCCAGCAAGGCCAACGATACGGCAATACCGGTGGTGAACAAGTACAGCAGCAAGGCTTTTCCACCCAGCCGGCCCAGGCGCGAAGGGTCTCCCAATGCGCTGACACCAGTAATCAATGACACCAACACCAGCGGCACTACCAGCATCTGCAAGCCGTTGATGAACAATTGTCCGACAATCCGGAAAGCGCCATCCGTCAGCCATACCGTGACCCAGTCACCACCCATCGTGCGCAACAACAGGCCAACCAGCGCGCCTGCACCGAGACCGATCAGTATGCGGCTGTTGAGACTGAGACCCGGTGGTTTTTCGGCTTGACTGACTGGCTCTGAATTCATACTTGTTGCTGGTCCCTGGTATTGGCTGGGTCGCTGGTCACTACCGCGCTATCGGTGCAGGCTGCTACCTGATTGATCGATTCTGTCTGGTGATTGAACGCAGCCACGGCTACAATACGATGTTAACCTGCAAATTGCCAACATTTCATGCCCAACTCACCAGATTCAAACCAAACCATTGCGCCAACAGGCATCGCTAGCCAACAGACCGGCCCAACCGCAGTGGTCGCACATTTTATCCGCAATCGCATACGCGAGGATGTTGCTGCCGGTAAAAATGGCGGCCAGGTCATCACCCGCTTTCCGCCCGAACCCAATGGCTATCTGCACATTGGTCATGCCAAGTCGATCGGCATCAACTTCGGCATGGCCGAGGAGTTTGGCGGCAGCACCAATCTGCGCTTTGATGACACCAACCCGGGCAAAGAAGAGGCGCTGTTCTATGACCGTATCATGGAGGACGTTCGTTGGCTGGGCTTTGACTGGCAGGAACTGCATCACGCCTCGGATTATTTCGACCAATTGTTTGACTTCGCCTGTGAACTGATCAATACCAACAAGGCGTATGTGGACAGCCTCGATGCCGAGCAGATGCGCGTGTACCGCGGCACGCTGACCGAACCCGGCCGCGAAAGCCCGGATCGCAATCGCAGCGCAGCTGAAAACATGGACTTGTTCCAACGCATGAAAAACGGCGAGTTTGCTGACGGCGAATACACGCTGCGCGCCAGAATCGACATGGCTGCACCCAACATCAACATGCGCGACCCCATTCTGTACCGGATCCGCAAGATTGATCATCACCGTACCGGCAGCGACTGGTGTATCTACCCAACCTATGACTTTGCCCACGGCATCAGTGATGCCATCGAAGGCATAACCCATTCGCTGTGCACACTGGAATTCGAGGATCACCGGCCGCTGTATGACTGGCTGCTGGATCACATCAGTATTCAACAGCATCCACAGCAAATCGAGTTTGCCCGCGGTAATATCGATTTTACCGTGCTCAGCAAACGCCGACTCAAGCGTCTGGTCGAAGAAGGTTTCGTGGATGGCTGGGATGACCCGCGCATGCCCACTCTCGCTGGTTTGCGGCGGCGCGGTTATCCACCGCTGGCGATCCGCAAATTCTGGGATTCGGTCGGCGTGTCCAAATCCGAAAGCATTATTCCGATGATTGTGCTGGAAAACGCTGTGCGCGACGAACTGAACGAGAACGCACCGCGCAGCATGGCCGTGCTGAATCCACTGAAAATCATCCTTAGCAACTTCGATGCGAGCGAAACTCGCTGGCTGGAAGTCCCCTTGCACCCGCAGCACGAGGACATGGGCACACGGCGTATCGCCCTGACCCGCGAGTTGTACATCGAGCAGGACGATTTCATGCTCGATCCGCCGGGCAAATATTTTCGCCTCAAGCCGGGCGGCGAAGTGCGGCTGCGCAATGCTTTCATCATCCGCTGTGATGAGGTGGTGGAAAACGCCGCTGGCGGCGTTGATCATCTGGTTTGCAGCTTCGATCCTGATACCATGTCCGGACTGCCCGGTGCCAAGCGCAAGGTCAAGGGCACCATTCACTGGGTCTCGGCGAGTCATGGCAAGCGCGCCACGCTGCGGCTGTATGATCGACTGTTCAAAGTGGCCAACCCCATCGCTGACAAAGCCGTGGATTTCACCGAGCACTTGAATCCCGCTTCACTACAGGTCATCGACAATGCCATTATCGAACCGGATCTGGCGACCCAACCGGCCGGGCATCAACTGCAGTTCGAACGCACCGGCTATTTTGCCGTGGATCCGGACAGCACGCCGGAGCATCCGGTACTCAATCGCACCGTGAGCTTGCGCGATAGCTGGGCCAAGATCGCCGGTCAATAAACCTGCTCCGGGCATCCCCGCAACAAGCTGCACTGCCGAGCATGGTGACCGCTGAATGACGATCCATTGAGCGCCTGTGCCCCCAAAATTGTGCTATGCGCTCGATTCACTACATAGTATGATGTAATGCAAATCAAGTGTTTGCCAATAAAAACATCAGAAATAACATCAGGCAAACCTGCTTGGGTTTGGAGCAATCATCACATTTCGCATTCGATGCCTGCCCCTGAATCCATCGGCCTTGTCAGACGATCAGGCCATAAACATTGCGCATCAATGGAGACCCGATGATGACCATGCATCGACCGAGCAAGCTGGCCCACGTAGTCTACCGCAGCCGACGTTTTGCCGACATGCTGGCCTGGTATGGAACCGTATTCGGTGCCCGGGTTCAGCATCAGAATCCGGCCATGGCCTTCCTCGCATTTGATGATGAGCATCATCGCTTTGCTTTTATCGATCTGTCCGTGATTGATCCGGAGGGAAGTGATCAGGCTCCAAAACCATGGGTTGGTGTCGATCATCTGGCTTGGACTTATGCCACACTCGACGACCTGTTCGAAACCTACACCCGGTGCAAGGCCCAAGGGATCGAGCCCTACTGGTGCGTACATCACGGGCTGACCATTTCCATGTACTACGCCGACCCGGATGGCAACCAGATGGAGTTTCAGGTCAATGCCTTCGACAGCGATGAAGCGTGCAATGCCTACATCCGCGGGCCCGCCATGGACGCCAACCCGGTCGGCGTGGAGTTCGATCCCGAGGAATGGCTGGCTGCGGTGCGCGACGGCGGCTCGCTGGATGACTTTAGGGTACGCACTGTGCATGAGCCGGCCTCACCGATTCGCGGCGCTATCAGCGAGTTGCTGTAAAGTACGTCGCAGCTGTTGCGACATCGATTCGATTTATCCGGGAGCAACAACGAATGAGTGACGCATACAGCAATGACGGTGACGATCATGACCGCATCGAAGCGGTCATGCAAACCTACATCGACGGTGGTCGCAACGGCAGCATCGACACCCTGCGCCCGATCTTCCATGAACTCGCGACGATCTGCGGCTATGTTGGCCCCGACCTGTTCGCCGGCCCGATCCAGATGTTCTATGACTGGCATGCCGACAACGGCCCCGCCGCCGACCTCAAAGCGGGCGAGCCACGCATTGACATCGAAGGCAGCGCCGCAACCGTTCGCATCGAGCTCGACCACTGGACCGGTCACCGCTTCACCGATTTCTTCACCTTGGTCAGGATCGACGGCCGGTGGCAGATCATGAGCAAGGTGTTCTACCTGCACCCGGAATGAGCACAAGAGCATGTTTCTGCGCCGCATCACCCAACATGTGAGAGACCAGAACTGGTTGGCGGTCGGCATCGATTTTCTGATCGTTGTGGTCGGCGTGTTCATCGGCATTCAGGTGGCGAACTGGAACGCCGAGCGGCAAGCTCAGGATCGTCGGGCAATGGTGACGCAGGCACTGCTGGCCGATCTCAAGGACGCGGCGAACGTGCAACAGGCAGTGATCGCAACACCCATCAGGCAGGGGCTGACGGTCTGGCAGCTCGCGTTTGATCGTGGCGAGCAGCCACCGCCGTTCTACTTGCGCATGCCCGGCTCAGACACTGCACCCGATACCTGGGGGATGCTGCAGCAAGAGCAACTCTCGGAATTGTTTGATCCGATCACGCTGTTCGATCTTGGCTTCTACTACTCCGAGCTCGATGGTGTGGGCCGTAGATACATTCGCTATGTCTCCTTCGTCGAAAACGAAATTCTGCCGTACCTCAAAGCAGATTCAGCCGTCTTTTATTCCGAGGACGGGGCGGAACTGAAACCCGTTTATGCGGCAAGCATGGATCGTCTGCGCGAATACGGTCGCGAATCAGAGAAGCTCAGGCAGTGGGCCCAGTGCCTGATTCATCGCATCGAGGCCGAGCGCGAATTCGAAGCGCTCTGCGGCCGCAACGACTTCCTGCTGGAAGGCATGCCCACCCATCTCGGAGCTTCGCATTGACGGTGCGTCGCCTGCTCAAGGTCTTCGGCACAAACCTCAGACCCTACCGCCGAGCTGCCTTGTAGCCTGCCGTCTGCGAGCTCAGTCAGCCACCTGCATGATGTGATCCACGCCGCTGCTATCGCCGGTCAACAACCAGTGAATCAGTGACATCGGAATCAGTCCGGCGTCATTGAACTGATGAAAGAATTCGGACAGCTCGAACGTCTGGTCTGCATCCATTTTCTGCTTTGCATACAGACTGATCATTTGGTCGAGCTGGTATTTTCCGGTGATGTAACTTGAGCCATAGCCGGGCTGACGCAGGTACAACTGCTGTTCGAAAGCCAGCAGGTTCAGATGATCAATAGCGCCGCCAGCTTCCTCACCTGCTGGCGTGCCGGCATCGATTTGTGCAAGATCGCGGTGCATCCATCGTCTTGGAGTCCAACGAGCGTGAAATTGCGCGGCCTCAGTCATGGTTTTCTGATTGGCATGCGCGGCCAGCGAACCCAGTCCACGGGCGGCACGCTGGGCCAGCAGAATCCAGACAATTTCCCGACTGCGCTGGTGCTCATCATGCAAGCCGGCATGCATGGTCAGCTCTTCGAATCCGGTCGCCATGCCTTCGGCGCGACTGGTGAAGATGTTGAACAGCAATGGCTGCTGGCGCAGTGGACTGGAATGCGGTTGTTCATGCATGCGCGCCAGGTCAAACCAGTGATAGAAGTGCGTGAACAAGGGGGTGGGGTCCAGGTGTGCACCAATGCTGAAGAAGTTGCGCTGATCCGGCGCCACATATTCACCCAGATGCGCACGCAGCGCCGGCTCCATCCACGGCTCCACTTTGAGAATGTCCTGTTCGTGCAGAAACTCCATCAATCGTGCGGCCGACTTATCGGCCAGCCTGGCGTAGCTTGCCGGACTGTCGGCTGCCTGTTGTTGCGGCAGCTTGCGATTGCGGTGCTGTTCCAGCTGCAGCGATGCCCAGGCCCGGTGCAGTTCGCGCTGCAGCAAGCGTTGCTCGTCGGCCCAGGTCATTGGCACATACCAGACCTGCTGCAAGTGCCAGGTGTAATCGTCAATACCAACCCCGGATGGCCCGGTCTTGGTGGGAGCCTGTTGCTGCAGCCAGTCGACGAACTCACTGGTGGCGGTCATGGCTGCCCGCAGCGCGCTGTGCAACTGCGCATTGCTGACAGTTTTCAACCGCTGCTGCAGGGCCTGCAGATCGGTAAGCTGCTGGCGCATGTTGTAGGTTCCACTGAGCCACAGGTCGCGGGCATTGCCGGTCAGATTTCCACGCGCCTGTTGCAACAATGGTGGGATCACTTGCAGATCATTGAGCAGGCATTGCTGCTCGTCACTGCTGAGTGGGAACTGGTAAGTCCATAACTCTAGCAGCGCGTGGTGGGTCGGGCCTTCATGCGCCGGGGTGTCGCTCTGGTCGGCCCACACGGTTTGATAGTAGGCCGGGTCGCGGTACCACGGCTGCAGCACGCGGGCATGAAAATCCAGACCGTTGATCTCGGCCCGCAACAGATGCCAGTCGATCTGTTGTTCCACCGGCCAGGCATCAATGGCAAACCTTGCCAGCCGTTGACGGAAATCAGCGATGCCCGTGCGCACTTGCTGCATGCGTCGCGGGGTGTAGTCCGGCGCACCATCACGCAGCGGTGGCTGCTCGAACTGACGCCACTCGGTGTAGGTCTGCACCAGATCCTGATAGGTTTGTTCTTGCATGGGGTCGGCTCCGTGACTGCTGATGGATATGAGCAATGTAGCAGCCAGCAGCAGGGCTATGCTGATGTTCCTGAGAAAAACGATTTTCAGACTCATGCCGGTGCTGGCTACCATGGTGTACTCCGCTGATTGTGATCACAAATGTGGACATCATAGATCATCGCCCCTGAAGGGCAAGCGAGGTTTTGCTAGAATCACCGGATATGGCAAACCAAACAATCTGTTGACTGATGCCTGAAAAGCCTTTTCAGCCGCGCCGCAGTGACCCCTGTTTCTGTGGTAGCAACCAGCGTTTCAAAAACTGCTGTGGCAGTTTTGCCGAGGATCGCCTGCCGCCGCATGGTGTGCATGTGATCGAGAATTTCTTGTCTGCGGGACAATGTCGCAAACTGGTCGACAGCGCCGAGCGCAGTGCCACGTCGTGGCTTAAAGTGATCGATCCGGATCGTTCCACACCACAACACACGGTGCACATGCAAGATCCTCACCGGATTACCGAACGGGTCGACATGTCGACTCAGCAGTCGACCCTGAATCAGTTGATCAAGAAAACCCTGAGCAATTACATCGTACCCGAGTACACAGATCAGGCGGCATGGTTTGAACCTCCGCACATCCTGAAATACTCACCCGGGGGGTATTACAATACCCACGCAGACAGTCACTACATGGATCCCAAGACCGGCCATTGGGACAAAATTCTCGACCGTGATGTCAGCCTGCTGATCTACCTCAACAATGCCTACAGTGGCGGTGCATTGCACTTTGAAAATTTTCATTACACGCTGCAGCCGAAGTCCGGCATGCTGGTGTTTTTCCCTTCTGATCATCGCTACCTGCACACCGCGAATGCGGTTACCAGCGGTACCCGCTACGTGTTGGTGAGTTGGGTGGCGTTGCAAGGGACGGAAAAGGTCTGTGTCCAAGCACCGGCCTCAGCGATTAAAGTTGTCAGCACCAGTCATCAGCGTATCAAAAATCAATAACAAGATGCCCGGCGTGCTGTTGCAGTAGCGCACGAAAATGCTGCTGAATGCGCTGCAGGGCAGCTTCGGTTTCGGCTTCAAAGCGCAACACCAGCACTGCTGTGGTATTGGAGGCACGCACCAGCCCCCAGCCGTCTGCGTAATCGGCGCGAATGCCATCAATGGTGATGACGCTGGCACCGGGAAACTCGGCCTGCTTTTGCAGGCGTTCGACGATCTTGTGGTTTTCACCTTCGGCAGTGGCAATGTTCAGTTCCGGCGTGCTGATACCGGTGGGGATGGCCTGCAACAGTGCCGCTGGATCATCGACCCGGCTGAGGATGCTGAGCAATCTGGCGGCGGCAAACAGGCCGTCATCAAAACCATACCAGGGCTTGCCAAAAAAGAAATGCCCGCTCATTTCACCGGCCAGCGGCGCATTCTGTTCACGCATGGCGCGTTTGATCAGTGAATGCCCGGTGCGCGACATGACCGGCGTACCACCCAGCGCGCTGATGCGCTGTGCCAGTCGACCACTGCATTTGACGTCAAACACTATATTGCTGCCGGGTTGCTCGCGCAGCACGTCTTCAGCCAGCACTTGCATGATACGGTCGGCCCAGATGATTTCGGTTTCCCCGCCGTGACCTGCAATCACGCCCAGACGATCGCCATCACCATCAAAGGCCAGCCCCAGCTCGACATTCTCGGCGACCATCACGCGGCGCAACTCGGCGAGGTTTTCCGGCTTGCTGGGATCTGGATGGTGATTGGGAAAATGACCATCGACTTCGGCATACAGATTGATTGCGGCAACGCCCAGTCGCTGCAACAATTGCGGTCCAAACGCGCCGGCCACGCCATTGCCATAATCTGCCACCACGCGCATGGGACGTGCTAGCCGGTTGAGGCGTTCGACCTCGGCCAGATAATCGTCGGCAACGTTCTGTGCGTGGATGCCACCTTGTACTGCGGCCGGTTGCATGCCGGCGAGAATCTGCGTGTACAGTGCGGTGATCTCTGCGCCGGCCAGTGTGTTGCCCGCCACCATAATCTTGCAGCCGTTGTAGTCTGGTGGATTGTGGCTGCCGGTGAGCATGATGCCGCTGCCGCCAGCATAACGCTGGGCGGTAAAATACAGCACCGGAGTGGGCACCATGCCTACATCGATCACTTCGCCACCGGCGGCCTGTACCCCAGCAGCCAGGGCCTGCATCAGCCGTGGCCCGGAAAGCCTGCCATCGCGCCCCAGAGCAACCGTATTGATTCCGGCTTGCAGCGACTGGATCGCCACCGCCTGGCCGATCTGGTGCACCACCTGTTCGGTCAGCGTCTGATCGACGATGCCGCGAATGTCATAGGCGCGGAAGATGGAGGCATCAATGCTGTTGGTCATGCTGTTGTGTACTTTAATTGTGGTGAGAAAATGGTTGCTGCGGTGGCATCAGTGCTGGCCGGAGTGACCAAAGCCGCCGCCGCCACGATCGGATTGATCGAAATCATCCACCAGCTGCCAGTTGGCGCGTACCACAGGTACGATCACCAGCTGCGCCAGGCGTTCGCCGACAGCGATGGTATAGCTTTGTTGGCTGCGATTCCAGCACGAGATCATCAAGGGTCCCTGGTAGTCGCTGTCGATCAGCCCGACCAGGTTGCCCAGCACAATGCCATGCTTGTGGCCCAGGCCCGAGCGTGGCAGCAGTAATCCGGTGAGTCCGGGATCGGCAATGTGCATGGCGATGCCGGTGGGGATCAGCTCACCGGCCCCTGGCGCCAGCGTCAGCGGTGCCGCCAGCATGGCACGCAGATCCATGCCGGCGGAGCCGGTAGTGGCGTAGCCGGGCAGATCGTATTCCTGGCCCAGACGCGGGTCGAGAATGCGTACGGCAATGTTGGTGGCTGGTTCAGGCATTGACTGTTGACGGCCTGCCAGGTTTGCTTGCAGCGGACGTCGCTGCGGATTTGAGTTCGGTGGCGATCACGGTGATCAGTTCGCGCGCCAGTGCGGTTTTGGATTGTAATCCCAGATTGTGCCTGCGGCCATCGGCGAACAGCAGTAGCAGCCGATTGTCGCTGCGGTCGAAGCCCTGACCGTCAGCGACACAGTTGGCGGCGATCATGTGGATACGCTTTTGCTTAAGCTTGTGCATGGCGTGCGCTTCGACGGTGCCGGTTTCGGCAGCAAATCCCACGGTAAACGGCGCTTGTGGCAAGGCCGCCACATTGGCCAGTATGTCCGGATTGCGCAGCAGTTCCAGCTGCATGCGCGGGCCGGATTTCTTGATTTTTTCGTCAACCAGCGTGGCCGGGCGATAGTCGGCCACAGCTGCGCAGGCGATAAACACATCAATACCCTGTATGTGTGACATCACCGCATCCAGCATCTGCAGCGCGCTGCGCACATCCACTCGTCGGATGGCAGGGTTTTGCAGTTGGCATTGGCTTGGCCCGGCAATCAGCACCACTTCGGCAGCTGCGGTCGCGGCCGCCTCAGCGATGGCAAAACCCATCTTGCCTGAGCTGCGGTTGGCCAGATAGCGCACCGGATCAATGTCCTCAAAGGTGGGCCCGGCGGTCACCAGGACGCGCTTGCCAGCCAGTGTCGGTGCAGTCATCAGCGCTTGTATCCGCAAAATTCGAGAATGGCGGCACTGATCTGGGCCGCTTCCAGCATACGCCCGGGACCGATTTCACCACAGGCCTGATCACCCTCAGCCGGGCCCAGCATGGTTACGTCCCGCTGTTGCAACGTGAGTCGATTTTGCTGGGTGGCAGGATGCTGCCACATCTGCTGATTCATCGCTGGCGCCAGCCACACCGGCGCCGTGGTAGCCAGACACAGGGTGGTCAGCAGGTCATCGGCCAGACCCTGCGCCAGCCGCGCCATGATGTCCGCGCTGGCTGGCGCAATGACAATCAGGTCGGCCCAGCGCGCCAGTTCAATGTGGCCCATGGCCGCCTCGGCGGCTGGGTCAAACAACTCAGTGCGCACCGGCCGACCGGACAACGCCTGCAGGGTTAACGGCGTGATGAACTGCTGCGCGCCGCGCGTCATTACCACCTGGACCGAGATACCCGCTCGCACCAGTAACCGCGTCAGCTCGGCCGCCTTGTAGGCAGCGATACCTGCAGAGACGCCCAGCAGCAGCCGGTCTTTGTTGTGCTCTTTGTGCTGGTTGCTGTTGCTCATCGTCTACATCACAGAAATGACTGACAGGTTAGTGCATGAATTTCCTACAAGCAAAGGCGCTGGTCCGTCTTATGCTTGCATGAATTGTACACGCAAGCGCAATGGAGTATTCCAGGACCTGTTAACACTATGCAACTATTCACCGACCGTAGTCCTTTTTTCGCCGCAGCAGGCACACTGAGCACCATCTGCCTGCCCTACGCAAGCGAACCGGCAACACCGTGCTGGCGGAGCATGGCGCCGCCGCGACGGGTTGCTACAGAAACTGGTCCTAGCGGCGTTGCACGGCAACTATCTGGCCCAACCAAACTGTGCTGCGCGCGCCTGACCCGGCTGCATGTGAGGGCCAATACCGAGTATCTGCATGGAGTCAAATCATGTCAATAAGCAACTGGCCAGTGAATGAACGCCCGCGGGAAAAGCTGATCGCGCATGGCGCTGCCAGGCTCAGCGATGCCGAATTGCTGGCCATTTTTCTGCGCAGCGGCATTCGTGGCTGCTCGGCAGTCGATCTGGCGCGGCAACTATTGAACGATTTTGGCGGCTTGCGCGAACTGCTGGCCGCCGGCATGGACCAGTTCACCGCCCACAAGGGCCTGGGGCCGGCCAAATACGCACAGCTGCAGGCAGTTCTGGAAATGGCACGTCGCCACCTGAGCGAAGGTCTGAGCCGCGGCGATGCAATCAGCAGCCCGCAGCATACCCGCCAGTTTCTCACCAGCCAGCTGCGCGACCAGGCACACGAGCAGTTTGGCTGCATGTTTCTGGACAACCGCCATCGCCTGATCAACTGGCAGGTACTGTTTCATGGCACCATCGACGGTGCCGCCGTGTATCCGCGCGTGGTGGTGGAAAAGGCTCTGGCCTGTCGCGCGGCCGCGCTGATCATTGCCCACAACCATCCATCCGGGGTGTCCGAACCCAGCGCTGCCGACCGCGCCATCACCACCCGACTGCGTGATGCCCTGGCGCTGGTCGACATTCGTCTGCTCGATCACTTTGTCGTTGGTGATGGCGAGCCGGTGTCGATGGCCGAGTTGGGGATGGTGTGAATTTGCCAGAGTTAGCCAGAGTTCGCCAGAGGCGATCAAGGGGTGATGATCGCGGGCAAGCAGCAGGCACTGAAGCACAGCTTGGCTGGCGCAATTGCGGTGATCACTTCGCCTGTGTCAATTTTGGCACCGTCTTCACAGCATCCATTTCTTCGGCCAGACTCAGCGCGTCCTTGTAGTTGAAGTAATCGGGGTCTGCCTGGCTCCAGATCGCCAGCGCATAGCTCAGTGAGGCTCTGGCCAGAGCCAACTGCTGTTGCGTCCATTGCAGGCGTGCGCGTTCGGTCCACAGCTCACCACGTGCATCATCCATCTGAAATCCCAGCTCCAGGGTTGCCACGGCGGCATCCAGATCGTCGGCCAGAATCATGCATTTCGAGGCATAACTGTAGAATTCGACCACCATGCCGGAAAGATCTGATCCTATGATTGAAGACTGAATTTTGTTGCTGGCCGCCTGATACCGTCGTGCACATTCCGGGTAATTGTGTTGTTTTTCGGCCAGCAGCCCTCGGGCATAATCAACCTGAAACTCGACATGCCCCAGGCCAAATTGCCTGATCACAGCCGCAGCTCTGGCGATGGATTGCTGCGCGGCCTGCTCGTCGCCTTTCAGGATGTTGCTGAAGGCACGGCCGATCTGCATGAACTCATCCAGCGGCGGTTGCAGTTCGTTTTCTGCTGCTGTCAGTATGGCATCCGCCTGCGCAAACTGATCGAGCATCAACAGATAGCTGACCGCCTGCATGTCGACTTCAAAAACGATGTCCAGCGGTCGATTGTATTGTTCTTCATAGGTCCTGCGTTCACGTAGCAACTCGAGTGCATCATGCAAGCGTCCCTGTCGTTCCAGCAAACGGATCTGAGCCGCCAACACCAGACTGTGCTGTTGCGGATTGTTGGCAACCTGATGGGCTTGACGGAGATAGTCCTCGGCTGCATGGGTGTTGCCTGATCGGGCCGACAGTTCGGCCAGTCTTATCAGTGGCGAGACAGTGCCTGCGTCCTGCAATGCGGCTTGCTCAAATTGCTGGCGCGCCAACTCACGCTCTCCGTTGTCCTGATACAGGCTTCCAAGCCTGATGGCTGCCGAGATGTCATCCGGTCGTTGCTCTCCGTAGCGCATGGCGTAATCAATCGCTTTATCGATGTCACCACGCGACCGGTATAGGTTTGAGAGTTGCAGCAATGCGCTGTCGGAATCGGGATCCAGCTGCAAAATTTTCTGGTAGGTCTGCAAAGCGGCATCCAGCTGACCCGACCAGCTGTAATGATTGGCCAGACGCCAGTAGGCCGCGGTGTCTTCCGGATTCAGTTCAACCCGCATCTGCAGAACGGCATTGGTCTTTTCGCTTTGGCCCGACAGCGAGTAGATCAGTGCCTTGAGGTTGTCCTTGTGTTTGCCGGACAGCTTGTGTTCATGCGGTTCGATTTTTCTGGCCATCGCCATGGCTTCTTCAGAGCGCCCCAGACTGGTCAGCATGTCGACCTTGGCCAAGCCAGCCAGCGCAAAGGACGGGTCCAGTTCCAGCGCCGCATTCAGGTCATCAATGGCCGTGATAAAGTCATTGTGGATCAGGCGCTGAGTGCGTGCATCAATGTACTGGTGAACAGCATCAAGGTTGTTCGAATACTGGTCCGCGACGGTCAGGTCTTCGGCCAGTCGCCCCCCGCCAGACGGAACTTCCAGCTTTTCCTTCAGCGCCACTGACAGACGGTCCACCAGCGTCATTAACGCTGTACCGGTCATGGAAAAAGTGGCAACCGGCTGGCCTTCTGATGGCCGGTACAGCCTGGCTGTCAGGACAAAATCGCCATTGCGCACAACCAGATCGCCGTTGATAAAGTAATCCTGATTGTGCTTTTGTGCAATCTCACGCTGCAGACTCAGTGGCACATCCAGTGCATCGTTGTAGCCTGCTCTGACCAACTGTGAATAAAACCCCCATTGCTGATCGGTGTAGGGAATGGTGGTAAGCAGGTAGGGGTTTTGGCTCAAATCCTGATTCAGCATGTCGGCAACGGCATATTGCAGCCAGTCCAGGCTGCTGTCTTCGCTCTGATTCTCCCAGAAGAACAGCATCATTGAATGGCGGAAGCCTGCTCTGGGTATGTAGGTTTCGATCTGTTGGCCTTCTGCATTGGTGATCATCACCTTGTCGGCGGTGGCACCCATGTGCTGCCCGGAAAACACTGACAGCAACAGCCCGGTGGTGGCGATCAGGTTGATCGGTATGCCGACCAGCTCGGCGCGAGTGATTCGGTCTTTGCCTGGTTTGCCGTGTTCATAGGCAATCAGAATGACCGCGGGCAGCAGCGAAAACAGACCCCAGAAAACCAGGTCGGTGAGGGTCGGTGACAACAGATAGCGCTCGACCAATCGATCAAGAATTTCGATCAGCAACCAACAGGCCCCGACGTACACGCCGAGCGCCTGCATGACATGTCGTTCTCTGATTTCCCTGATCAATCGCATGGCACTGGAGACCTATGTCATTGTTTGATATCGAGCTTAGCATATTGCGCCGATCCGGCATGTGCCGATCTGCACAGATAAAGGCAGCGCTTGTGTTGGATACATGTTCCCTTACCAGGCCGTCGACGTTCACTTTGACCAAGCCCGGGAGATGCTGCGACAACCTGGCCGTCCGCTGTGTGCAAGGGCCATTTGGCTGCCACTCCATAAGCTGGCGTTTTGATACGCCATGCAGTCCAATCCGGCATTGCTTTTGGCCTATGTGACGCCAACCTGATTAAGCTATGATCGGACACTCGTATTTTAAGCCAGACACAGGATCAGCCATGTCACGTCTAAACGCTATTTTTGTTGCACTGCTGCTCAGCAGCACATTGTCTGCCAGTGCAGAAACCCTTTTGCTGCGCCAGCCGGCGCTATCAGCCGAGCACCTGGCCTTTGTTTATGCCGGTGATCTGTGGCTTGCCAATGCCGATGGCAGTCAGCCGCGTCGATTGACCAGCGCCGCGGCTGAAGAGAACACGCCGATCTTCTCGCCGGATGGCAAGCAGATTGCGTTTGTCGCTGGCTATGAAGGCAACCTCGATGTGTACGTGATCGCCACAGCCGGCGGCCAGCCACAGCGCCTGACCTGGCATCCCGGCGATGATATACCGGTGGATTGGGCCGCTGACGGTGATGCAGTGGCGCTGGTTTCAGCGCGCGAGTCCGATCATGGCCGCTCCGGACAGCTGTATCACGTCAGCCTGGACGGTGGCCTGCCGCAAAAACAGATGCAAGCCCGATTCTATCGCGGCAGCTACGACAGCACTGGCAAGCTACTGGCCTATATTGATCATGGTTCCGGCTACAACGGCCTGTTCGGTGGCAGTGCCGGCTGGCAGGGTTATCGGGGCGGCACCACGCCGTCGATTCGTATCATGGATTTCAACACCGACGAGATCACCGCCATCCCTGGTGACCGGGTAACTGACTTCAACCCTTTCTGGCTTGCCGGTCAGCTGTATTTTTTGTCTGATCGCGATGCCAGCAAAACCTTCAACCTGTATCGCTACAACCCGCGCACTGCTGCCATCACCCAGTTGACCACCCTGACCGATTGGGATATCCGCTCGGCATCAGGCTACGGCAACACGGTGGTCTATGAAGCCGGTGGTCGTTTGTATCGACTGCTGCCAGAAAACGGGGAAACCACGCCCCTGGCTATCGCTATTGCACCTGATTTACCGCAGTTGCGCAGCGCCTGGAAAGCCGTCGCCGACAACATCCAGAATGTGGCTATTTCGCCTACGGGCAAACGCGCCATCATCACCGCTCGCGGTGATGTATTCACGGTGCCGGTTGCAGATGGCTCGATCCGCAATCTCAGCAACAGCGGTGGGCAACGCGAATACACTGCATTGTGGTCGCCGGCCGGTGATCAGGTAGCCTGGATCAATGATACTCTGGATGGCCAGCAACTGGCCATTACCGACCAGCACGGCACCGACGCACCGCGCAGCCTGGCCCTGGGTCCGCATTTTTATGAACTGCTGGCCTGGAATGATCAGCGCGATCTGATCATCTACCGTGACAACCATCTGCAATTGTTCAGTATCGATCTGCAATCCGGCAAGCGCACCGAAATCGCCAGCAACGCCCGCCGTGCGGGGTTTGAAGTTGCCATTTCAGCCGATGGCCGCTGGCTCGCACATACGCTGGAACAGCCCAATCTGCACAGCGATCTGCTGCTCTATGATTTTGCCGATGGCAGCAGCCGGGTGATCAGCGATGGCCAGGCCGATGTGGCCGCACCGGCCTTCAGCAAGGACGGCAAATTCCTGTATTTTGCCGCTTCCACCAATTCCGGGCCGATTCAGTTTGGCTTGAACATGACCAGTCAGGAGCGGCCCTATCGTGCCGGCCTGTATGCGCTGGTGCTGGCGGCCGATGGTGAATCGCCGCTGGCGCCGAAGTCCGGTGACGAAAAGGCTGCGCAAGAAGACACAAAAAAGGACAAGGACAAGGACAATAACAAGAACAAGGATCGACCTGAGCCGGTCCGCATCGATTTTGATGGGCTGGCACAGAGAATCGTTGGCTTGCCGGTGGCCGAGGGCAACTACCGGTCACTGCAGGTTGCCGATAACGGCATGTTGTTTTACATCGAAGACGAACAACCCGGTGCCAGCGTGCCACCGCCGGATGCCGAACCGCAGGCTGGTGTCCTCAGGCGCTTCGATTTTGAAGACCTGGACAGCAATATGGCCCAGCGCAATGTCAGCGCTTACCAGATCAGTGCCAACGGCAAACACATCATCGTACAGCAACCGGGCGGCAAACTGACTGCAGGCAAGATCGACAAGAAACTGGCGCTTGAGCCACTCGATCTGGGTGGCATGCGCATGCTCATTGATCCGCGCCAGGAATGGGCCCAGATCTTCGATGAGGCGTGGCGCATGGAGCAGGAGTATTTTTATGCCGCCAACATGCATGGCCTGGACTGGGACAGCGTGTATCAGAAGTACCAGCCATTGGTGGCGCATGTGGGGCGCCGGGAAGACCTCAATGCCCTGCTGGTGGAAATGATCGGCGAACTCCAGGTGGGCCATAACCGCGCCGGAGGCGGTGATGTTTACCATGAGAACGGCGTCGATGTTGGCCTGCTCGGTGCCAATCTGGAAATCAGCGGGCAACGCTACCGCATCTCGCACATCTACAGTGGCGCGCAGTGGAATCCGTTTCTGCGTGGCCCGCTGGCCATCCCCGGCAACGAGGCCAATGTCGGCGACTTCATTCTGGCCATCAATGGCGAGACGCTGACGGCTGCAGACAATATCTTCCAGCGACTGCAAAATACCACCGGCAAGCAAGTGACACTGAAGCTGGCCGCCAATGCGTCAGGCAGCAATGCGCGCGCGATCGTGGTGGAGCCGGTCAAGGACGAGCGCGAACTGCGGCTGTGGGACTGGATTGAAAACAATCGTCGCCTGGTGGATGAGGTAAGCTCAGGCCGAGTAGGCTATATCTATTTGCCAAACACCGCCGAGGCCGGTTACACCTTCTTCAATCGCATGTTTTTCCCGCAAATCGACAAGCAGGCGCTGATCATTGACGAACGCTCCAACGCTGGTGGACAGGCCGCCAACTACATCGTGGAAGTGCTCAGTCGCAAACATCTGTCCAGTTGGCAGGATCGCGATGGCCTGAACACCAATACGCCGGCTGGCGTGATGCACGGCCCCAAACTGATGCTGATTGATCAGGATGCCGGTTCCGGCGGTGACTACCTGCCCTATGCCTTCCGCGAACTGGGTATCGGCAAGTTGCTGGGCACCCGCACCTGGGGCGGCCTGATCGGCATTGCCACCAATCCGCAACTGGTCGACGGCGGCTACCTGACCGTGCCGTTCTTCCGATTCATCGATGCCGCTGGGCACTGGACGGTCGAAAATGAGGGTGTGGCTCCGGACATCGAGGTCAAACTGGATCCACTGGCAACGAATGCCGGCCGCGATACCCAGTTGGAAGCTGCGATCAG
>JAJFKZ010000156.1 GCA_021772955.1 Gammaproteobacteria bacterium
CGCATTGTCGCAATTGGTGATCTGCACGGCGACTTTGCTGGCTACATGAACACACTGCAAGCTGCCGGTCTGGTGGATCAACGCGGCCGCTGGGCCGCGGGCGAAACGCACCTGGTCCAAACTGGCGACATCCCCGATCGCGGCCCGGACACGTACAAGATCATTCAGCACCTGGCCAAACTTGCGCAACAGGCACGCAAACGCGGTGGCCAGGTTCACAATCTGATCGGCAACCACGAAGCCATGAACGTGTACGGCGATCTGCGCTATGTCACCCCGGAAGAGTTCGAGGCCTTTGCCAGCGGTCGTTCGAAGCGCCTGCGCGAAAATTATTTTGCTGCTGTACTGGAGAACATGGCAACGCAGGACCCGACCAAGTTCGCCAATCTGCCGGAAGATTATCGCGAGCGCTGGTTCGACAGCCATCCACTCGGCTGGATAGAACATCGTCAGGCATGGAACCCCAACTGGGCTGACGACGGTGAACTGTACCAGTGGGTGTCTGCAGCGCCCGTTGCCATACAGATCAATGACACGCTATTCGTGCATGGTGGCATCAGTGCTTATTACTGTCGCGACAGCCTGGCATCCATGACCGAACGGGCCCAGGATAAACTGCAGCGCAGCAATCCCAAGGATCTCGGCATTCTCATCGACGAATATGGGCCGTTGTGGTACCGCGGTCTGGCCGGCAAAGCGCCAGAGGCGCCGACCGAGACTGTCGAAGCCATACTGCGACAACATCAGGCCGCCCGTATTGTTGTCGGCCACACGCCCACTGGTGGCTATATCTGGCCGCGCTATGACGGCCGTGTGATCCAGATTGATACCGGCATTGGCGCCGCCTATGGCGGTCATGTGGCCTATCTGGAAATCACTCCGGCACAACTGTTCGCCGGTTACTTGAGCGGCAAGACAGCATTGCCTACAGCGCACACAGGACTGCTTGACTACCTGGAACACGTCATCGTACTGTTGCCGGATAATACCGCCGCCCGCAACCAGCTGCTTGAGCTGCAAGCCGAGCAGCAAACGAACAGTGCTGGCAGCATGCCCCGCGCTGCCGAAAGTGTCACTGGCAATACCCCGCAGACCGACTCGGAAGCGGCGCAAGCCATGCCTATTTGCGGCACGCGTTTGTGATCTTGCGCTCGAACTTGCTATCGTCGTCCAGCACTTCGTAGAACTCGTCCAGATAGCTCAGTGCGCGCTTCCGGGTGCTACCGCGTAGCCGGGATTCCTGGTTGAACAGACTTTCTATTGCCGATCGTTGCGCAATAAACTCCGCCCGTGCCGCCGCCAGTGTGTGATTGTGTACGCAGAATCCGCGGTACAGCCGCTGGGTAACTGATGTGATCGGAAGGTTTTCGTTCGGCGCCGCATAATGCGCATTCACCAGACCGGATGAGTCAAAGTCATAGGGCAACGCAAACACAGGTGCGCCGGCAGCTGCTGTGATCAGCTTGGCATTGTGACAGCACTCATCAGCCTCCGGTCCGCTCAGGGCAGACCAATCGACGTTACCGATCAGGTATTGGAACAAGGCAAAACGACTGCTTTCCATCGCATCCAGATCATCCGGCGAGATTCTGACTGCAGCGGATGTTTTGAGACCGTTGCGCCGGGCCACCAGCTTGTCATCCTCGACCAAAAATGCAAACTGTGGTGCGTCCGTACTGTCACGTTGTGTATCGTGGTAAGTCACCACAACAGGCCTGACCCGAAAACTGCGCTCAGTGAACAGGTTGTAAATGGAATAGGCGAGCATTTCCTGAATGTAATACTGATCCCAGCGTCGACCGGTATCGCAATGTGTAACCATCTTGATCGACCGGTTACCGGCAAACAGGGTGTCGGCCACGTCGGCATGCTTGAATCTGAGTTTTATCGGCGGAAACCGGCAAGCCTGCTGTCGCGTTAAGCCACGCCGTGCAACCGTCAGTACGATTTCCTTGCGCTGGCCAGATGCATCCAGGTAATGCAGCACTGCCGGATACGGCTGCTGATTTTTTTTGTCGCGGACCAGTCTGCGCCAGTCCGCACTGAAGGTCAGCTGCAGAGTGTCGGCGGCACGAAACAACGGCACCGGGTCACGGCCTGGCGCACTGTGCTCGTCGTCTGCAGCCGCTTGCACACAGACCAGCAAGACAATAACAAGCACGATCGGCTGCAGCCAACAAGTTGTGCTCAGTTGCAACTGCCTGATCATCGAAGGGTAACCTCGCTCTAGCCCGCCTATTTCATGAAGGGTTCAGCGCTCCTTGCTGGATTGCTGCTGCGCAGCTGCCGCAGCCGAGTGCTGCTCGGCAAGCCATTTGCGCTGCTGCTTTTCGGCCTTGCGACGAGCAGTAAACTCGTGTTCCAGGCCATCACCGAAGCAGCATACATACAGCGTCGAGTAACAGAAAAATACGGTCAACACCGCGGCAATTTCCAGCGCCTCTACACCTGCGGCGATGCCAGTGCCGATGGCAACCAGAATGAACAAGGCATCGAAGGTGTCCTGCAAGGCACGGCGAAACTGCACGCCGGCGACGATGCCGGCCAGACTGAATGCCAGCGCCAGGCTGTGCTGGACGATCAGCACGATGGCGGCGACCACTCCGGGCAGAATCAGCGTGGTCTCATCCAGTGAATGATCATGCGTGGTGGCACAATGAATGCCTTTGTGCACCCAGGACACCGGCAACATCAGCAGCCAGGTGCCGATCAACGTGATCATCAGTTTGCGCGCATAGCCCAGACGATCAAGGTTTTCACCGGCACGCAGCACCGTGGTGATGATCTCACTGTCTGCTCGAAGCGATGCATTGGAAACATTGTCGATGGTGACATCGCCACCGGCAGCCAGCTCACTGACGCCACCAATCGGCAGCAGGTCGACAAACGCCGGGAAGATCGTAACCAACGCCACCAGCAGCACCGCCAGTGCCAGGTGATACAGCAGTAACTTCCACATCACGCGCAGGCCAGTGCCACGCAGTTTGGCCACATCCAGCATTGCAAGCTGCTCGCTGACAGGCTCGGCTTTGTCGTTGTTTTCCATCAAGTCATCTCTCTCCAAAGCAAAGCTGCCAGAGCGGACAACAATTCCAGTAGAAGAATCATACGCTTGCTCGCTACAGTACTGCAAGCAGAGTTGTTCAGAGGTTCCCTAACCAGCCATCGTCAAGCTGCTGATCCGATTCACGCGCTGCTTGCGCTTATAGATGCAAAGGCATGATAAAAACACCACAGCGGAGACGCAACATGATTCCAATACCAGCACATCGACCAACAGCACGGCAACTGCACGCCGGGCTGTACTTGCTCATACTGCTGACAATCGCAGGCCCGGACCTGATCGCACAGACCAGCAATCAGGTGCCGAATGCTGAGTTTCGCGGCAATACCGGCTTTGCCGTCGGCAATGTCAGCGGCAGCATACCGTCCGGCTGGCGTGGATTTGCGGTGGGCAGCGCTGTCCTCGACTTGAGCTCGACGGACGTGGCTGCCGGGGCTTTGTTTATCGGCAGTCCGCCAGTGCGTGCGGTCAGACTGGAAAACTTTGATTTCGGCGCCCCCGGCGACGACAGCGGCTTTGATCACACCGGCGAGGACTTCTCGCTGTTCGGAGACCGCAGCTACCTGGGCTCTGTCTATCTGCGTTCGGCCAATGCTGATAACAGCCCACAGATGGTCAATGTGGCATTGCCCATCTTTGATCAGGATGGCAACTTCACCGGCGACCAGCCAGGTTCCTTTGTCGCCACCGCCAACAACAATTGGACGCGATTCAGCGGCCCTGAATTTGCCGGCACGGACGGATTCAGCAATCTGCTGGCTTTTCGCCTGATCGATGATGGCGGTGACAATGCGCTATTTATCGCACTGCCACAAGTGGCTGGCCCGGTGCTCGCCAACCGGCTGCCCAATCCTGGCTTCGAAGGCACGGACGGGTTTGTGCAGGGCACCGTCACCGGCACTGTCCCGGACGACTGGCGCGCCTTTGCCATCAGTGGAGCCAGCCTCGATATCGACACTTTGCCACTGACCACCAATGCCGTGTTTCCCGGTAGCCCGACCGGCATTGCCGTAGATGTCACCGTGGTGCTCGGCGCTGGTAACGCCGGTTTTGATCACGAGCCCACCCAGGTGGCGCTGACACCAGCGGGCTACCGCTTCCGGCCGCAGCTTTATATGCGTTCTGCCAACAGCGACAGCAGCGAACAACTGGTGATCATCAACACACCAGTATTCGATGGCAACGGTTTCACCGGCCGCTCTCCCGGCGCGTTCGCAGCCACTTTAGACAATCAGTGGCGACTATACATTGGTCCGACCTTCAGCGAATTACCTGGCACCACGACCAACCTGGCCGTTGCCGTCAGCGACGATGTAGGCGAAGACTCAATACAAATCGCGTTTCCGACCATGCTCGGCGTCGATGTCATACTCGCCGACGGCTTTGAATAAGCCTGCCAAGGTTGTTCGTCGATTTACCGCTTCAGGGTTGTGGCCGTAGTTCCACGATGGCTTCGATCTCAACCGCGATATTGGACGGCAGCGAGGCCATGCCAACCGCAGCACGAGCGGCCTTGCCGGACTCGCCGAATGCCACCACCATCAGGTCGGAAAAACCGTTGATGACTTTGGGGTGATCGGTGAAGTCCTCGCTGGCGTTGACCATGCCGAGAATGCGCACAAACTGTTTGACCCGTGACAGTTCACCGACCGCGGCCTTGATAGTCGCCAGCATGCACAAGCCGGTCAGTTCGGCCGAATGCCGGCCCTGTTCGACGGTCAAATCCCGACCCAGTTTGCCTCTGGTAAAGTCAGCACCGCATTCGCCATGACCGGACAAAAACAGCATATTGCCAACCTGGCGTGAGGTCACGTAAGTGGCCACCGGATTGGGCGGTTCAGGCAGCGTGTAACCGGCTGCAGCCAGACGCTGCTCAGGCGTTTCGGCCATAGCGTTCGTGGCCATCAGTGTGGCAAAGACGACGAGCAGCAGGCGTGTGTAGTGATTGCGTTGCATGGACAGTCTCCGATCGGGTTACAAGAGTTTATCTTAACCCGCATATTGCACGAGGACGGACGTTCAGGTAAGAAATGCGTATGCACACCAATAGGTAATAACGAAATTGATCGAAATTGCAAAAGTACAGTTTGTCCTATTCGGTTTTAGGAAAAATCTGCCAAAGTAGTTTGGCAGATTTCCCCTAAAATCCGAATCCCTCATGAAATATGCGGGCTAAGCCTGTCTGCGGCGCATTGCACGCCGGCACTTCATACATCAGGATCAATGTATCCGAGCCGTGTACGCGGTATTCCCGACCGCATGGAGTCTGTCGGCCAACTCACGTCGGAGCTGATTCGCGCAGCGATCGCCTGGTTTATCCGTAAACTATGATCAGCAACTGTCTGCCCTCATGAAACAGGCGGACTAGGAGCCTCTAACAGCTCAATGCTAGTTTGATCGGCAAGATAAGCCTCCAGCAACTGCTCCAGAATCGGAAGTGGCACTGAGCCCGAGCCAAGCATGACGTCATGGAATGCGCGGATGTCGAATGCATCACCCAGCGCGGTGCGGGCACGCTGGCGCAGATCCAGGATGTGATTCATGCCCATCTTGTAGCTCAGCGCCTGGCCGGGGTTGACGAAGAAG
>JAJFKZ010000157.1 GCA_021772955.1 Gammaproteobacteria bacterium
GGGTAATAACCATTATACGACGCCCGCGAGGTAGCGGTAGCAAAACTGTTTCTGGTACCTGGCTCCTGACTATTTGCTGTCAGGATAATGGATAATGGCACCAGCTTGAACTAGTATAACTGCTACCAGACTTCACCAACATATCAGGCACAGCCATGCATAAAACAGATCGCATTCTGACCCGCCTCAACACCATCTTGCACATCACGCTGGGGCCTGCACCTGCACATCAACGCGACAACCCGGCGCACAGCGTGGACAGCGTAGCGGAGCGGTCGGACCGCCGCCATGCCGCTGGTCTGATGCGCGTCAACCATAGCGGCGAGGTCTGTGCCCAGGCCTTGTATTCAGGCCAGGCGTTTGCCAGCAAAAACCCTGAACTGCAGCAAAAACTGGCGCATGCGGCCGATGAGGAACTGGATCATCTGGCCTGGTGCACCGAGCGCCTGCACGAGCTTGGCAGTCAGCCTTCCAAATTGAATGTGTTCTGGTATGGCGGTTCCTGGTTACTGGGCGCAGCCGCATCGCTGGCTGGCGAGCGCTGGAATCTGGGCTTTCTGGAAGAAACCGAAAAACAGGTCGAGGCCCATTTGCAAGGGCACCTGAAGCGTCTGCCAGAAAACGATCAACGCAGCCGTGAAATCGTCGCCCAGATGAAAATCGACGAGGCCGAACATGCTCAGATGGCGCACGATGCCGGGGCAGCGGGCTTGCCCAGGCCGGTCAAAAGCATGATGGCCGGCAGCGCGGCACTGATGAAGTGGCTGGCGTACCGGATTTGAGACTACAAACAATGCCCTGCGCCAGGCAATGCTGGCACTCTGGGCACGCATGATGGCAAGCCAGCCCGGCATCTGGCAGGCCATTCAGGCTGCACAAGTGCAGTGGCAAGGTAAAACACCCTTTGCAACCGGCTATCAGGACAGCTATTTTTCTGTCGACCAGGGTCCTGCCGAATGCCAACATGTGTTCTTGCAGTGCAATCATCTGCCACTGCGCTTTGCTGCCTTGCGGGCTGGCGAGTTGTTCAGCATCGGTGAGACCGGCTTCGGCTGCGGTCTGAATCTACTGTTGGCAGCACAACTGTTTCTGCAACTTGCGCCACCCGGCGCACAGCTGCAATTGCTATCGACTGAACTGCACCCGCTGCACAAGGCGGATCTGCTGCTGGCCTTGCAACACTGGCGAACGGAACTGCGTCAGGATCTGATCAACGCCCTGCTCGACCAATACCCGGCACCAACGGCTGGCTTGCATCGAGTGCAGCTGGCCGAATCGATACAGTTGACGCTGTGTCTGGGCGATGCCATGAGCATGCTCAAGCAATGCGCAACGGCTGATCACCAGCTCATTGACGCCTGGTTTCTGGATGGTTTTGCACCAGCCCGAAATCCCGCCATGTGGTCACCACAGCTGTTTGCTGAGGTGGCCAGATGCTCGCGGCCCGGCGCCACCCTGGCCAGCTACAGCGTCGCCGGTGTTGTGCAACGCGGCTTGCAGGCAGTTGGATTCCAGACCAGCAAGCAGCCAGGATTTGGGCGCAAGCGCGAATGTTTACAGGCACTTTGGCCCGGGCCAAGCCAGCCGAGCAAGCTGCGTCGTGGACATGCCATTGTCGTCGGCGCCGGGCTGGCCGGCGCCACTACCGCACGGGCACTGGCCGAGCGTGGCTGGCAGGTGCAGGTGTGCGACCCCGATGGTATTGCTACAGGTGCATCGGGTAATCGGGTCGGCGTGGTTTACACCACACCCGGTGCCAACTTGTCAGCGCAAAATCGATTTTACCTGAGCAGTTTTGTGCACGCTCTGCGCTGGTTGCAACGTTATCAAGCCGAAACCCTAGGGATAGCTCATTTGCCGGGCGTGGTGCAACACCTGGCCCATGCACGGCAGCGCAACAAATTGCAGCAGGCGCTGAGCAGCGGCATCTGGCCCGAGCAACTGCTGGCGCAGCTGGATGCACATCGCTTTCAGTTGCACGGTGCAGGCTGGCTGCATCCCAGAGCCTGGTGTCAACGCTTGCTGGAACACCCTGCCATCCGCCTGTGTCGTGCCACAGTTTGCAGCTGGAAGGCCGGCGCCCCGGTTGCCATTCAGTTGCAGACAGGCGAACAGCGCACCGCAGATGTGTTGATCCTGTGTACCGGTGCCGCAACGCCGCAATTTGCGGGTCTGCAGCATCTGCCACTGCAGGTAGTACGTGGACAAGTCACTGAAGTTGCCGCGACCGGGGCCAGTCGCCGTTGGCAGCAGGTGCAATGTCATGCCGGCTATCTGACCCCGGCGATCGATGACCAGCACAGTCTTGGCGCCAGTTATCGATCAGAGCAATTGACCGGGGCAAGCTCGGCGGAGGACGATCAGCAGAATCTGCTCAAGCTGCGTGAACAATTGCCCGACTACTGGCAGGCACTGGGCGGCGACCGCATCAGGGTCATCGCCGCACGCGCTGGACTGCGCGTACGCAGCCCGGACTATCTGCCGCTGTTGGGGGCACTGCCTGGCCAACCCGGCGTCTACCTGAATACCGCGCATGGCAGCCGCGGCATCAGCAGTACACCGCTGTGTGCCGATGCCCTCGCCGATCAGCTCAGCGGTCTACTGCCGGCCATGGATGTCTGCTTGCAAAAAGCGCTGGCAGTCGGTCGGTTTGCCTGAGCAGCGAGCACCTCAGCGGTGACCCACATCGCCCATGGCCTGTGCGACCGATGATCAGTTGCCTGGCGCGGCGGCCGGATAGCGCTGTTCCAACTCGGCAATCGTGACTTCCTGCAGTTGCTGGCGCAGCTGCAGCAGCTGCTGCTGGTCGGTAACGATATCAGCGACCGCCGCAAGCCCAGGAGCTGTTGCGAACAGGAATGCCAAATGGCTGAAAAACGAATCGATTTGTCCGTTCTGATAACGGCGCAAGGTCGCCTCGTTGAGCGGCTGTTTACCGCTGTCCTCACGGCGCCGGTTCAGCGCCTTGTAAAAATCTTCCACCGTGAACAAGGCGGTCGGCGCATCGAAGAAAAACGCAGTTTCTGCGTGCTGTTGATCGGCCCGTGGTGATTGTAATGCCAGTACCGTGCGGCGTGGCGGCCCACCAGGACGCGGTTTTTCGACCAGCGGCAGCCACTGCGGCTGCATGGCATCGAGTATGCGTTGTTGCAGCTTGCTGGTGTAACGCTGCAGGTCCTGCATGGTTTCTGGCCTGAAAATCTGCAGCTGGCAGTTGCGGTTTTTTGCCAATTGCAGCGCTGGCACCAGAAAATTCTTGAAATAGCCAAACGCCAACGCTCTGGCGACATTGTAGTGCTCGTCACCATCGAGCACACCGCGACGTGCGCGCATGTAGAAATTGACCGCGACCAGAAATGCGATGATCAGGGTCAGCAGATTACGAAATGGATCACTGGCGACCGCTTTCAGCCAGCGCGGTGTATTGGCGTCCCACTCGGGCCAGCCGACAATGGATGCGGCCCAGATGCTGGACAGCACGACCAACGCAAACAGCAGCTTGACCGGCCAGTGATAATCCCGCCACAAGTCAGCCAGGGCCTCTTGCACAGCCTGCCAACTCAGGCTGCGATCATGACCATCAGGTGGCTGAGTATTCATCGCTGCAGAAAAATGCTGGTCAGCGATCCTTCAGTCTAATGGACCACTGGTACTCAGCTGTTGTTCGATGGTAGCCAGCTCCTGTTCAGCAAGACGGCCAATTTCCAGCAGCGTTTCACGGTTTTCCAGTTGTACGGCCTGCTCGCTCAGATCCCGATCCAGACCAGAGCGCAGGTCGCGCTTAATTGCCGCCAGTCGTTCCCGCAGTTCATCGCGGCGCTGGATCAGTTGCTGCTTGTTCATATCGCTTGCTCCTGTTGTCTGCTGAAATTGCTTGACCCTGCAGCCTTAGGCCGGGATCACCGCGCTTTGCTTTGCACACTGGCATTGCGTTACAGCGGGCTAGCATTACCTCATCCCGGGTTGGCCGAGATTGCGGCCGTAAAACAGCTCCTGCATTTCCTTTTTCAGACGCCGGATGATACGTTGGCGCTGACGCGGCCGCAGTTCTTTCTCATCTTCACCAAACAAATACTCGCTGAGCTTGAACTCACGCAGCAGCATCTTGGTATGGAACATGTTTTCCTGATAGACATTGACGTCGATCATCTGATATCGATCCAGCGTCCCGGGTTCGAAAAAGTCTTGTATGGACCTGATCTTGTGGTCGATAAAATACTTGCGCCCATTGACATCGCGGGTAAACCCGCGCACCCGATAATCCACCGTCACGATGTCGGATTCAAAGCTGTGAATCAGATAGTTCAATACTTTCAGTGGTGAAATGATACCGCAGGTAGAAACATCGATATCGGCACGAAACGTCGAGATACCGCCTTGCGGATGACTCTCGGGGTAGGTGTGCACGGTGATATGACTCTTGTCCAGATGCCCGAGCACAGTCTCTGGCAGCGGCCCTGGTGTGGCCTGGTCGCTGTCTTCGAACCGTGCATCCACTGGGCCTTCGGCGATCAGCATGGTGACGCTGGCGCCTTGTGGATCATAGTCCTGGCGGGCAATGTTGAGCACATTGGCACCGATGATTTCTGCCACATTTTCAAGAATCTGGGTCAGACGCTCGGCATTGTAGCTTTCATCAATGTATTCCAGATACTCGTGACGCTTGTCCTCACTGGCGGTGTAGCAGATGTCGTAGATATTGAAGCTTAACGACTTGGTCAGGTTGTTGAAACCATGTAGTTTGATACGTGATGGAGGCAATGGAGTTTCCTGTTATGTTGCATTTGAATCAATGGTGCCGGGCTAGGACTTAACTCTGATCTACGGTGGACAAGCCAAGTTTGGTCATGTTTCCCGATCTTTTTCGTTAAATAGGCCTACTGTTCGCCTCAAAAGATCAAAAAATCTGTCTCAAACGAGCCTTCCCTCGCTACGACCGGTCAAGTCCGTAGGCGGAAACCAGTTGCTGCAGTGCCTGCCCGGGATCGTCGGCACGCATGCAGGCTTCGCCAATCAAAAACGCTCTTATACCACAGCTGTTCAGTGTAGCAATATCTGCAGCCGAGTGAATACCGCTTTCACTGACCAGCAAATGCCTGGATGGAATTTTTTCTGCCAGTTTGCGGCTGATATCCAGATCGGTGATGAAACGGTGCAAGTCGCGATTGTTGATGCCGATGAGCAAATCACCGTTCAGATCCTGCAGTTGCAGTACCTGTTCCAGTTCGCTTTCGTCATGGACTTCCAGCAGCACGTCCAGCTCCAGTTCGCGGGCGTGCAGGTACAAATCACGCATGGCGCCAGGCTCCAGGGCGGCAGCGATCAACAGCATCGCATCGGCACCGATCGCTCGCGTCTCAATCACCTGGTAATGATCGATAATGAAATCCTTGCGCAGCACCGGCAGTTTGCAAGCCTGCCTGGCCAGGCCCAGATAGCGGTCGTGGCCCTGAAAAAAATATTCGTCGGTGAGCACCGACAGGCAACTGGCGCCACCACGCTGGTATTGCTCGGCAATGCGGGCCGGATCGAAGTCCGCACGGATGACACCCGCACTGGGTGAAGCTTTCTTGATTTCGGCGATCACCGCGTTCTTGCCCGCACTAACGGCATCACGCAGCGCCTGCTGAAAGCCGCGCACCGGCGGCTGCACATCCGCGACTTCCTGCAGCGCCGATTCTGTGCGTTGGCTCTGACGCAGGCTGATTACATCTCGCTTGCGCTTGAGTATGTTCTCAAGAATAGTCGGCATTTCAGTCATTTGCGTCCACTCGAAGTGTTTGGTTCGCGATCATCAACTCATTGCTGAGTGCCACCAGTGCCTGCAGTCGATGCCAGGCCCGGCCACTGGCAAGGATCTCTCTGGCCTGCTGATAACCGCTGGCCAGGGAATCGGCCCGACCGGACACATAGATGCCAGCACCGGCATTGAGTGCAACCATATCAGTGGCAGCACCGGCATGACCATGCAGAGCCTGCTCAATCAAGGCCAGACTCTGCGCAGCATCTTGCACCTGCAGTGAATCCAGGCTGCGGCGCTGGCCGCACAGGGTCTCCGGCTCGATGCTGTAGTGCTGCAGCTGGCCTTTGTGCATTTCCACAACCCAGGTTGGCGCCGCGCAGCTGATTTCATCGAGGCCATCCTCGGCATGCACCACCATGACGTGCTGGCTGCCCAAATCATGCAGGGTCTGTGCCACCGGTTGCAGCCAGCGTCTGGCATAAACGCCCAACAACTGGCTGGGGGCTGCGGCCGGATTGGTCAGCGGTCCCAGCAGGTTGAACATGGTACGCAGACCCAGCGCCTGGCGCACTTCTGCCACGCGCGCCACGGCGGGATGGTGCGCCCGCGCATACAAAAAACCAATGTTCAGCTGCGCCACGCATTGTGCAACCTGGTGTGGATCAAGATCCAGCCGCAGACCTGCGGCGGCAAGTACATCGGCACTGCCCGAGGTGCTGGAGACCGAACGATTGCCATGCTTGGCCACCTTGACGCCGGCCTCGGCACAGACGAAGGCCGCAGCCGTGGAGACATTGAAAATCTGGCTGCCATCACCGCCGGTACCGCAGGTATCCAGCAGGTATTCGCCGGACTTGCTCATGGGGATGCGCACCGGCACGGCATACTCGCGCATGACCCGTGCCGCAGCAGTCAACTCATCACTGGTTTCACCTTTCACCGCCAGCCCCATGAGCATGGCAGCGGTCTGCGCCGGTAAAGCCTCTCCGGCCATGATCTGCTGCATGGCCGTGCGCATGCATGCGGCCGGAATGTCTTCACCCCGGGCCAGGTACTGCAATGTGTTCAAGACCGTCATTGGCTGCGTTCCAGAAAGTTTTGCAGCAACTGGTGGCCATGCTCGGTGAGGATCGACTCCGGATGGAACTGCACACCTTCCACATCCAGCTGGCGGTGGCGAAAGCCCATGATTTCCTCGATTTCACCTGCTGCGGTTTCCGTCCAGGCGCTGATTTGCAAACAATCCGGCAAACTCTCACGGGCCACCACCAGAGAGTGATAGCGGGTTGCCGTATACGGTGTTGGCAAGCCCGAGAACACACCCTGGCCATCGTGATGGATGGATGAGGTCTTGCCATGCATCAACTGTCCGGCCTGCACCACCTGGCCGCCGAACACCTGGCCGATGGCCTGATGCCCCAGACAGACCCCCAGAATCGGCAGTTTGCCGGCAAATGTTTTGACCACATCCATGCTGATACCAGCTTCATTGGGGGTGCATGGTCCGGGTGAAATTACAATTGCCGTTGGCGCCATGGCAGCGATGTCGGCAACGGTTATGGCATCGTTGCGTACGGTTTTGACGCTAGCGCCCAACTCGCCCAGGTATTGCACCAGGTTGTAGGTGAACGAATCATAATTGTCGATCATCAATAACATTACAAACCCTGCGCAGCCTGACGGATGGCACTGATCATGGCGCGCCCCTTGTTCATGGTTTCCTGCCATTCCAGATCGGCATCGGAATCTGCCACAATGCCAGCACCGGCCTGCAGGTGCAGAACATTGTTCTGCAGCACCCCAGTGCGAATGGCGATGGCCAGATCTGCATCGCCATGCCAGTTCAACCAGCCCACCGTGCCGGCGTAGATATTGCGCTGGGCCGGCTCCAGTTCGGCGATGATTTCCATGGCCCGCAGCTTCGGCGCACCGGACAAGGTGCCAGCCGGGAAACAGGCTCGCAGCACGTCCAGTGTGCTGTGCTCTGCAGCCACCCGGCAGCGCACCGCCGAGACAATGTGCATGACGTGCGAGTAACGCTCGATCGACATCTGTTCGGTGACCACCACGCTGCCGGTCTCGGCAACCCGGCCCAGATCGTTGCGCCCCAGGTCGATCAACATCAGGTGCTCGGCGCGTTCCTTGTCATCATTGAGCAGCTCATCAGCCAGCCGCTGATCCTCTGCCGCATCACGGCCGCGCGGCCTGGTTCCTGCCAGTGGTCGCACCATGGCCTGCCGATCATGCACTCTGACCAGCACCTCCGGTGAGGAACCAACCACCTGAAAATCACCAAAATCCATGTAGTACATGTACGGTGATGGATTCAACGCACGCAGGGCGCGGTAGATATCCAGCGCCGGCATGCCAACCGGCATGGACATGCGCTGTGACAACACCACCTGCATGCAATCACCGGCGGCAATGTAGTCCTGACAACGGGCCACAGCACGTTTGAAATCATCCTCGGCAAAGCCATAGCTGACCTCGCCCAGATGATATTGACGATGATTCAGCGCATAGCCGGGACTTCCGCAACGCAGGCGGTGCTGGAGTTGGTCCAGGCGCTGCTGTGCCTGCCGGAAATCCTCGCGCGCGCTGCTGCCGTCGGCCGTTGCCGGCTCGACATTGGTGATCAGGTACAAGCGCCCCTGCAAGTTATCAAATACAGCCAGTTCATCGGCACAAAGCAGGCAGATATCCGGCACCTCCAGCGTATCGGGCAAGGCCAGCATGTGCTGCAGACAGGACTCGATCGTGGCCATGGTCTCATAGCCAAAATAGCCCACCAGTCCGCCATTGAGGCGCGGCAATTCCGGCACCGTCGCAGCGTTGATCTGCTGCAAAACCCGCTCAACCATGGTCAGCGGATCATCGGTCTCGTCGTCGCTGATCAACTCGTCCAGGTCAAACACACGCCAATGGCTGCGCTTGTATTCGAAGCGCCGCCTGCAGGGCAGACCGATGATCGAGTAGCGCCCCCACATTTCACCACCTTCGACTGATTCCAGCAGGAAATTGTTCTTGCCATCAGCCAGTTTCAGATACACGCTGAGCGGGGTATCCAGATCGGCCAACACCGAACGCCATACCGGAATGCGGTTGTAGCCCTGTTCGATCAGGCATTTGAATTGTTCGTATTCCATCATGGGTCTGTTGCGGCTCGCGGTGCGAAATTATCCAGGGTTGCGTCAGTGTCTTGCAATCGCTGCATGCTCAAAAAGCGCATGGCATGGGGATTGCGCTGATCGGCGGCGCGGCTGACACTGGCGCTGATGTGCCAGGCTGTGCTCTGGTAAGCCGGAAACCAGGTATCGGCTTGCTGCAGCTGCACATCGATCAAGGTCAGTTCCATGCGCTGCGCTTTGGGCAGACACAGTTGGTACAGTTGCGCGCCGCCGATTATCATGATCGTGCCGGCACCAGCCAGCCGCAGCGCTGCGCTTATGGAAGCACACACATCGACGCCAGCGGCGGCATAATCAAGTTTGCTGCTGAGGACGATATTATGCCGATCTGGCAACGCCCGCGGCAAGGATTCCCAAGTGCGACGCCCCATCACTACCGCATGGCCCGTGGTCAGCGCCTTGAAATGCTGCAGATCGGCGGGCAGATGCCAGGGCATGGTTCCACGCCAGCCGATGGCACGGGCCTGATCCATCGCCGCAACCAGACACAATTGCTGGTCAGCGCGCAGGCTGAAGTCGGGCTCGATATTGCTCGCCATCAGATCGCAACCTGACCACGCAAGGGCGGATGAGACTGATAGTTTTCCACAGTGATGTCTTCCGGCACAAAATCAAACAGCGACTGCACTGCAGTATTCAGATGCAATTCGGGCAGCGGATAGGGTTGCCGCTGCAATTGCGTATCGACCTGCTGCAGGTGGTTGCTGTAAATGTGCGCGTCGCCCAGTGTGTGCACATAATCGCCCACCTGCAGACCCACAACCTGGGCCACCATGTGTGTCAACAACGCGTAGGAAGCGATATTGAAAGGCACGCCAAGAAACACATCCGCGCTGCGCTGGTAGAGCTGACAGCTGAGCTTGCCGTCGGCCACATGAAACTGATATACGACGTGACAAGGGGCCAGCGCCATGCGCCCAGCCGCCACATTGGCCTGCGGTGACAAGGCTTCATCCGGCAACACGGCAGGATTCCAGGCCGTGACCAGATGGCGCCGCGAATGCGGACGCTCGCGCAAGCCCTGCACTAACAATTGCAACTGATCAATGCTGTTGCCATCCGGCAGTGACCAACTGCGCCACTGCTGGCCATACATTGGCCCCAGGTCGCCGTGCTCATCGGCCCATTCGTCCCAGATCGACACCCCATGCTGCCGCAGCCAGCGGACATTGGTGTCGCCGCGCAAAAACCACAGTAGCTCCATGACGATGGATTTCAGGTGCAATTTTTTTGTGGTCACCAGCGGAAAGCCAGCCTGCAGGTCAAACCGCAACTGATAGCCGAACAGGCTCAGCGTGCCGGTACCGGTGCGATCAGCCTTATGGCTGCCATGCGCGCGAATGTCGCGCAGCAACTGCAAATAGTTGTTCATGATTTTGTCTATAGCGGCAGCGGATTCAACGCTGTTTCATGCCCTGTTTGGCGGCTGCGTCGACTCTGGACACATCGGCATGGCGTACGTACGCCAGGATCACCAAAACGGTACCAATGACCAGCATGAGCAAGCTCAACAGCATGCCCATGGTCAGCCAGTTGCCATCGATAAAGCCGAGCTGTGCGTCGGGTTCGCGGAAAATTTCGGCAAAACTTCGAAACACACCGTAGCCAATCAGAAACCAGCCGGAAACCGCCATCCTGGGGCGTGGTTTGCGACTGTAAAACCACAACAGCAAAAACAGCAACAGGCCCTCCAACAAGGCCTGATACAGTTGCGATGGATGTCGCGCCAGACCATTGTAATCGCCGGCCAGATAAGCCTGCATGAAGGCAGCGCTGTTCGGATCTATACCCGGTATGGACTTCGGAAACAACATGCCCCAGCCGACGTCAGTGAATCGCCCCCACAACTCACCGCCGACGAAATTGCCGATGCGACCAAACATCAGCCCCAGCGGCACCATGGGTACGACTAGATCAGTGATTTCAAAAAATCCACGTCGCTGGCGTTGCGCAAACCAGGCCAGCGCCACCATCACGCCAACCAGTCCACCGTGAAACGACATCCCGCCTTCCCAAATCTTGAACAGGCTCAATGGATTGGCCAGCAATTGCTCTAAGCCGTACACCAGCATATAGCCAACCCGACCACCGATGATCACGCCAAGCATGCCGTAAAACAGCAAGTCACTGATCTGCTCGCGCTTGATTGGCGAATCCTTGCGCCGTGCTCGCCAGCTGACCAAAACCCAGAATGAGGCAAATGCGGCCAGATACATCAGCCCATACCAGTGCACCTTGAGTGGCCCCAGTTGCAAGGCAACAGGGTTGAAATTGATCAGCAGCGGGTAGGCGTTTTCCATCATCTAGTGACTCCAATGCTCCCCAGTCCGGCGAGTGTATGCGTTTTGCGTCAGATTGGATTATAATAGTATCTGGTGCTAAGCACATCAGTTGTGCTTGATCAGTAATCATGCTTCACAGTCTGCCTCCTGTCTTCTGGCTTCAAACGCCTCATTACGGAATTACCAGTCAGCAGCTTACCGAGTCGCTTTCCACCAAAACCCCGTTTTTGAAATTGAGATTTTGACTATGAATATTTATGTTGGCAATCTGCCATACACTACCACCAACGACGATTTGCAGGCAATGTTTGCCCCATTTGGCAACGTCACCTCAGCCAACGTCATCCAGGACAAATTTACTGGTCGCAGCAAAGGCTTCGGCTTTGTTGAGATGAGCGATAACGGTGAAGCGCAGTCCGCGATTGCCGACTTGAATGGCAAAGACATTGATGGTCGCCCATTGACTGTTAACGAAGCGCGTCCGCGCGATGATCGCCCCCGGCGCTAATCACCGGCAAACATGGCCAGATGCAGCTGACAGACCGCGGGTGATCATTATCCGAAGCTGTCCGCAGTCATACTGATCCAGACAAACCCGATGCTACGCATCGGGTTTTTTTATGCGGAATAACAAAAGCCTTGACACCGATGTGAAATATTAATAACATACGTGACTATTAATTCACATTACCGGGGATTGACCTATAAATACAAGTAATGTCTTGGTATTGATTTGCGGCACTTGTGCCGCTTTTTTTTGTCTCTGTTCTTGCTACAAGCGTTATACTTGATCTCGCTGGCACTTAACACTCCCCTATCGAGGTAACCCATGCCAATTGAACCTTCACCACTGCAACTGACCTCCGCAGCAGCGCGAAAAGTGCAGGAACTGGTTATGGGTGAAGGTAACCCGGAACTCAAACTACGCGTTTACATCAGCGGTGGTGGCTGTTCGGGTTTTCAGTATGGTTTCAGTTTCGATGACCAGATCAGCGACGACGACATACGCATCCAGCGTGATGGCGTCACCATGCTGGTCGACCCGCTGAGCATCCACTACCTGGAAGGCGCTGTGGTTGATTACAGTGAAAACCTGCAAGGCGCCCAGTTTGTGATCAATAATCCGAATGCCAGCACCACTTGCGGCTGTGGCTCATCATTCTCCATCTAACCGCCTGCGCCGGATTGGCATACAGGCTACAGATTAGTCAGTGGATCACTACCACCGCTCAGCCCAAAACTGGTTCAGCGCGAGTCAAATTGACCGACGAACCGAACGACGGCACGACCAGGACTGGCTGCAATCACAGCATGATGCAGTAAACTCTGCGTTCATCCTGATCCACCAGCGCTGCTGCCTGCTCAATGTCGAAGCGACCGCACTGTTGCAGCTGCCCTGCGCTATCGACAATATTCAAACCTGCTATCTCGGCTCTCATGCTGGTCATGCGCTGTTCGCGCAGACGCTCAGTGCCGAACACGCCAACCAGCATGCCGCTCACCATTCCGGCCGCTGGCTCGATCTGCGCACGATTGCAACCACACTCAGCGCCGATGAAGCAGCCATCTGCGCCTACGCCGTCGCCATTGCCAATTGGCAACAACAACATCGCTACTGCGGCTGCTGTGGCAGTGCCAATCTGATTCAGCATGGTGGCCACCGCATGACCTGCAGCAATGCTGCCTGCGGACACATCACTTTCCCGCGCATCGACCCGGCCATGATCACGCTGGTACAGCATGAAGATGCCATTCTGCTGGGACGCCAGCACAGCTGGCCGGAGCGACGCTATTCAACCTTGGCCGGTTTTGTCGAGCCAGGTGAAAGCATCGAGGACGCAGTGCACCGGAAAGTCCAAGAAGAGGCAGGTATCCTGCTGCAGGAGATTCACTACCACTCATCCCAGCCTTGGCCCTTTCCAGCTTCGCTGATGCTGGGTTTCCGAGCATGCGCTGCGAGTACCCGGATTGTCCTCGGCGCAGAGCTGCAGGACGCCAGATGGTGGCGATTGAGCGATTTCGAACAATCGGTGCGCAATGGCGATTTGCTGTTATCCATGCCACAATCCATTGCCTTTGCACTGATCAGGGACTGGTATCAGGAACAAACCGGGCAAGCACTGCTGGAGCTGGTACACAAATGATCTGTCCGCAATGCCATGCTCCAGGCATCCACAACGACCACCCCATTACTGCGATAATGAGTGCATGAACCTGTTTTCTATCTTCATCGCGTTGCTGATCGAGCGCAGCTTTCACGATGACCTAAGTCGGTGGCGCTGGTTTGCGTGGCTGGAAGATCTGCACGCATGGCTGCAACAACTGATTCCAACTCAGACATCCAGGCAACATGCGGTGCACTGGCAATCGCTGACTGTGCTGGTCAGTTTGCTGTTACCGCTAATGGCTCTGCAGCTGGTGGTGTTGCTCAGCAGCGCCCTGGTTGGCAGCTGGATCGCCGCGGTCATCAGCCTGCTGGTGCTGCTGTATTGTCTGGGACCGGCTGATCTGCTGGCGCAGTGCCAGGCAGTGAACACAGCCAGTGACAGCGTTGCTCTACAGCAGGCACTGGATCAGCTGGGCGTTGACCGGCATGTCGGCCCCGACTCAGTTGGCGACACGGACCGCGACGCAGACATACACGCAGTGTTTCACGCTGCTTTGGTGCGTTGGTTCAGCAGCATTTTCTGGTTTGCGCTGACCGGCATGTTCGGCGTCTTGTTTTATCGTCTGTGCGAGCGCCTGCTGGCCGCACAGCCTGACCTTGGCCCCGATCAGGGTGACGATCAACACTGGCTGGTTACGCTGCGCTGGTTGCTGGAATGGCCTGCGGCTCAGTTGATGGTTCTGCTGCTGGCCTTCGCCGCTGATTTTGACCTGGTCTACGCCAACTGGCGAAATCATGCTCAAAGGCAACTGTTGCGCCAGCAGCAGCATGGCTTCATGTTGTCGGTCGCAAGTCAGCAAGTCAACCAGCAGTTGGCAGCTGGAACATCCCCGCACAGCGGCCAGCAGCGTGTAGTTCAGCAGTCCATGCACTTACTGCAGCGCATGCTGATGCTGCTGTTGATAGGCTTGTTGCTGCTGGTGTTGTTGGGCTGGATATTGTAGAGTCGCAACGTGCGCTGAAACTACCAGGCACACAGATTCAAGCAACTGACCGAGTAAACCATGCCAAACCAGAAATGGATCAGTTCCGGCGCAGCCATCGGGCTGAGCGTCTTTTTGATCATCGTGATCGTGCTGCGACTCAGCAATGGCAGTCAGCCCGTGCAGATCATCAGCCCGTTGGGCGTGATGACGGCGCTGGTGGCAATCGCTGCCTTTTATTTCTGGCTGGAGCAGGTCAGTGGCTGGCGTATTTTCAACTACCTGCCGCCGCTGCTGTGGATCTACGCCACACCTATCATCCTCAGCAATACCGGCGTGATCCCGTTCAGCAGTGGCGCCTACGACGGCCTGCGAGCCTACGGGCTGCCCCTGTTCATTGCACTGATGCTGCTCAAGGTCGATGTGGCTGGTGCCATTCGCATCATGGGCAAGGGTGTGTTCGTTATGCTGATCGGCAGTGTTGGCGTCATGGTCGGTGCTGTCACCTCCTACACGCTGGGCATCTCGCTGGGAGTGCTGGATCCATCAGTGTGGCCGGCCTTCGGCACGCTCAGTGGCAGCTGGATCGGTGGCACCGGCAATATGAACGCTGCCTGGGTTGGCCTGGAAGGACAACCCGAGCACATGACCATGGCGGCCATTGCCGACAATATGGTGTACATCGTCTGGCTACCCTTGTTGCTGGGGTCACGCGCCTTTGCCGATCGTTTCAATCGCTGGGCCAAAGTGGCACCTGACCGTATCGAGCAAATGGATCGTGCCGCGCTGGTAGTGACCGACACCGACCACGCGCCGAACATGCAGCAATTGCTGTTTCTGGCCCTGATTGCACTGACCACAACCTGGGTCAGCGTGTTACTGGCGGCAGAATTACCGGAGATCAGCCTGGGCGGCCAGCGCGTGATCACCGAAAGCACCTGGGTCATCCTGCTGGTCACCAGCATCGCCCTGCTGCTGTCGACCACTCGCGCCAGCAAGCTGCCTGGCGCCCAGCCGATGGCGATGGCGATTATCTACGTGTTTGTCGCCAGCGTCGGTGCACACGCCAACCTGACCGACAGCGACCTTGGTGAAATCGGCTGGTTTGTCGCTGCCGCGTATGTCTGGATCGCCATCCATGGCGTGTTCATTCTGGCCGGTGCGAAACTGTTTCGGGTCGATGTGCACACCTTGGCCATTGCCTCGGCAGCCAATATCGGCGGCGCCGCCTCGGCACCGGTGGTGGCCGCCCATCATCGGCAGTCACTGGTGCCGGCTTCAATACTGATGGCACTGATCGGTTATGCTATCGGCAACTATCTGGCCATCCTGACTGGTCGCTTGTGCCAATTGATCGGCACTTGAATAAAAACAGTCTGTTTTTCAAGGAGATGTTTATGAAGAACCTGGGTAAATCGTTGTTTGTGCTGGCACTTCTGCTGCTGGCCAGCAATGTCTTGGCACAAGTGCAAACTGTCGGTCTGCACTGCGGTAATGTGTTTGATGCCACCAGCGGCAAGCTGCTGGGCGAGCGTTTCATCACCGTCACCGGCAAACAGATTACTGCCATAAGTACGCAGCGACCAGAGACCGATGAACAGGTGGATCTGGCGACCAAAACCTGTTTACCTGGCCTGATTGATCTGCACGTCCATTTATCCGACCAACTCGCCCCGGATTCCTACCTGCATCGCTTTACCTGGAGTGAGGCCGACTACGCCTTCAACGCCGCCGCCAATGCGCAAAAAACGCTGCTGGCAGGCTTTACCACCGTACGCGATCTGGGTGATAACCGCCGCGTCACCATCGCTTTGCGCAATGCCATCCGCAGCGGCAAGGCCAGTGGCCCACGCATTTTTGCCGCCGGCAATACCATTGCCAGCACCGGCGGTCATGGCGACGGCACCAATGGCATACCGTGGAACGACTATACAACCCCCGGCCCGCGCAACGGTATCGTCAACAGCGTTGCTGATGCCCGCGAAGCAGTGCGCCAGCACTACAAGGAAGGCTCGGACTGGATCAAGATTACTGCCACCGGCGGTGTACTGAGCTTGGCCAACAGCGGTGAGAATGCTCAATTCACCGCGGCAGAACTTGACGCGATCGTCACTACCGCCGAGGACTATGGCATGCGAGTTGCGGCCCACGCCCACGGCGCCGAAGGTATGCTGCGGGCAGTCCGTGCCGGCATCACCACGGTCGAGCATGGCACCTTCATGACCGACGCCATCATGCAGGAGATGAAACAGCGCGGCACCTGGTACGTACCCACCATCAGTGCCGGCATGTTTGTCGCCAATAAAGCCAAGCAGGATGGTTTCTTTCCACCCATGGTACGGGACAAGGCCGCACGCATCGGACCCTTGATTGCCGACACCTTCAGCAAGGCCTACCAGGCTGGCGTCAAGATTGCCTTCGGAACCGACACCGGCGTTTCCGCTCACGGTGACAATGCCCGGGAACTGGTCTACATGGTCGATGCCGGCATGCCTGCCGCCGCTGCTCTGCAAAGCGCCACCGTGCGCGCTGCCGAGGTGCTCGATCAGCAGCAATCCCTGGGTCAGATCGCCCCCGGATTCGCTGCCGATATCATCGCCGTCAGCGGCGATCCACTGGCTGATGTGAGCCTTTTGAGCAAGGTTGAATTTGTCATGGCCGATGGCCAAATCATAAATAAGCTTCAATCACAGACAGGTAGATGATGATCGATTTATTCACCGCAGCGACGCCCAATGGCCACAAGGTCTCCATCATGCTGGAAGAACTGGGGCTGGATTACCAAATCCATGCCCTGAACCTGGGCGAATTGGAACAAAAAAGCCCGGCCTACCTGGCGCTCAATCCGAATGGTCGAATTCCGGCCATCGTCGACCGCGAGGCAGATGACTTTGCAGTGTTTGAATCCGGCGCGATCCTGATTTATCTGGCAGAGAAAACCGGCCGCTTGCTGCCCACCGAACGCAAGGCACGTTCGCGGGTGCTACAGTGGTTGATGTTTCAGATGGGCGGTGTTGGGCCCATGCAGGGTCAGGCCAATGTCTTCACGCGCTATTTTCCGCAGCACATTCCAGCCGCGATTGACCGCTATCAGCGCGAAACCCGACGCCTGTACGAAGTCATGGATGGGCACCTGCGCCAGCATGACTATCTGGCCGGTGATTACAGCATTGCCGATATCGCCACCTGGCCCTGGGTGCGCATTCACAACTGGAGTGGCGTCAGCATTGATGGCCTGCAATACCTGTCCAGCTGGATGCAGCGCGTCGGTCAGCGGCCGGCAGTACAGCGCGGTGTGGCTGTGCCGCAGCGACCGGACGATGCTAGTGCCATCAAGGCAGCGAAAAGCATTCTTGGTCGGTAAGCAGGACAAGGCCATGTCCGATCACATAGCCACGGTATCCAGACAGCGACTGCACAAAATCCTTGGCACGATCAAAGGCATCCATTGATGACTGTCAGAACCAGCCACCGTTCAAGCGCCAGATGGCAATGTTCAGGATCAACGCAAAACTGACCCAGCCCAGGTACGGTATATAGAGTATGCCGGCGGCTCGACTGACGCGCCAGCTGTACAGTTGTGTCATCAAAATGGCCAGCCACAACAAGATCAGCTCGGCCATCGCCCAGCCGATGCGGTGCAGGCCGAAAAACAACGCACTCCAGGTCACATTCAGCGCCAGTTGCACGCCCCACCAGATCAGGGCGCGATCGCGAAACAGACTGATTGGTCCGCGCCACACCAGCCAGGCAGTCACGCCCATGAGCAAAAACAACAGCGCCCACACCGGCGCAAAAATCCAGTCCGGTGGATTGAAGAACGGCTTGTTGATATGTGCGTACCAATCACCGGCGCTGAAATAGCGTCCGGAAGCGCTGCCAACAGCCAGCGCCAGCAGCACAAAAAACAGCAACATGAACTTGTCGCGCAGAGATTTGCTCATAGCCATGCTCAAGACATCCGGCGCTTAGGCTGATGCCCGAGCAGGCGCATCCGGCGTCGGCTCCAGCTCGACGCCCAGGCCAATAACAACACGATTGACGTAGCAGAAATAGGCCACTACCTGATTGATCTCCAGAATTTCACCGTCACTGAAACCACCCTCACGCAGGGCATGGATATCTTCCGCCAGCACCGATGACGGTGCCACGGTCAGCTTGCGTGCATACTCCAGTGCCAGTTGTTCAGATGTGGTGAACGGCGGGCCGGGACGTGGCGTGGACAAGGCCTGATCCAGCGCGTCGAACTGCTGTGCCTGCGCCAGTGCCGCGCTCAGACCACAACGGTGATGGGCGACGCAATAGTCACAACGGTTCAGGCGACTGACATACACACCAATCGCCTCGCGCAGCCACAGTGGCAACTGCAGATCGCTGTGATGCATGACCGCCTTGTACAGCCCCATGTGTGCCAACAGAGATTGGGGGCGCAAAGCATGCACCGCCAGCACATTGTCGACCCGCTCACGGTCACCAACCACACGGCGGTAATGCTTGCGCAGACCGTCATCGGCCTGCGCCGGTTGAATCGATTCAATCCAGCTCATGGAAGGTGCTCATAACAGAATAGCCCATGATAGCACCATCCATGACCGTGATTCAGGCATAAAAAAGCCCCGGTGAATGTTCACCGGGGCCGGTCAAACTCTAACTATGCAAAATGATCAGGACGCACGTCGACGCATGATCACCGAGCCCAGCAGCATCAGCACCAGCGCCAGCACAATCATGCCCCAAGTGGTCATGGTCGGCACTGCCGGTGGTGGCAATATATTCGGGAACGGGTGGAAGAAACACTGAGCCGAATTGGCCGGAATGCTGTCAGCCACGTTACAGGCAAACGTCAACCCATCCGTTGCGCCATCATTCTGAATACCAGTGGTGGAACCCGAGCCGGTTTCAATGTTGCGATCGTCATGCTGGAATACGATTTCGAACGTATCGTCATACAGGATAGCCTGAAGATCGAAAACTTCTGCACCGCCAAAATGACTTACTTCGTCCCACTGGAACACATGACAACCAATGTCGCCAAACGCTACCTGTGACGGGCGCGGACAAGTACTGAAGTATTGAAAAAGGCCATCGCCCGTGCCAGCAACCAGATTCAGGTCATCATGCAGTGGATAGATACGCGCGCCCCCACCTGTGCTCGGAATGACAGGAAGTGGGCAATCGTTAGACAGATCCCCGCCGGTATCGACTGGATCCGTTGACAAAAAACCATTACTGGCCATGACAATATCGGGTAGATCGACACCATAAAAGTTAAACAGACCCTGTAATGGTATAGGCGCTGACGCAACATCATCACCAACAACAACTGAGGCTCCAGTAGCAGAAATATCAACAAACTGGAATGCACAGTTACCAGCTACGGAACCGGAGAAGGTATAGCCGAAAGCGTCCGGGCCTCCGTTACCACCAAACAATGGCGCAACGCTGTTGCCCGAATCCGCCTGGTTTTTGGATTCCTGTGCAAATGATACGCCGCTCATCAGCGCGCATATCACAAATACTTTAACCATGGTTTTCATCATCTGACTCCGTATATAATTATTTTATTGGTGAATGCCTGAGCATCCGTACGAGTCATTCTCAGGCAGTTCGCCAGAGTAACCCTAGTCCAATGGTATCATGTACAACGCCTTGATTACAAATATTATTACCAGCCAGCCAGCTGATTGAAGCCAGCAGCCGTGTCAAACTCAAAGCCATCTTGATGCAACAGTTCCCGGGGCAGATAAGCAATGTTGACAATCGTGTTGATCTTGCCACTTGAGTCCGTTACGGCCGTACCGTCCGGCCAGATCACTTCAATCGCAATCGGGCTACGTTCGCCTAGCCCGAAATGCAACGTGGGCTGATGGCTGGAACCGATGCTGGAGCCAAGATGCCGATAGCGTCGCAGTCTCGCGCCATCATCCAGATGCACGATGACCTCGGAGCCTACAGCGGCTGCGTCAAATCGCTGTGACGCTTTCAGGCTGACCCCCAGCCAGTTGTTGGCCGACGCGGTAATATTGCGGTACAGCCGATAGCCCTCACCGGTGTTGCCAACCACGAAATCTATGCGTCCATCGAGATCATAATCCGCATAGGCTGCGCCTATGGTGGCCGAGGGGTTAGACGCGCCCGACCCGGCCGAGACATCAGCGAACTGCCCTTGGCCAAGGTTGTGGTACATGCGATCACTCAATGCCGGATCGCTGTTGGACGTTGCCAGATACAGATCTTCCAGGCCATCGTTGTCGAAATCGGCAAAAAAAGCCCCCCAACTCACTGCTGTTGTCAGGACTCCCGCTTGTTCGGCGACATCCAGGAACTGATACAGCCCCAGATCGATTTGATTTTGCAGCAATATGGATTCACCAATGCTGGAATAGAACAAGTCGTAATCGGCGTCCAGATCAAAATCGCTGACCGCAATACCCATCGAATAGGCCGGACGCTGGGCATCGGTCTCGACTGACACGTCGCTGAAACACCAGCCCCCGCAGCCCGGGCCGTCATTGCGCCACAACACATTGCCGAACAATTTGTCGTTGACCACATAAAGGTCCTGATCACCATCGCGATCATAATCCACAAACACGGCAGCAAAACCCGGGCCCGACATTCTACCTACATCCAGTAATGCTGAAACATCGACAAATGCCTTGCCCTGCTGATTCTGGTACAGTCGATCGTGACGATCCGGATGGACTCCATCTTCCTCATACCAGTTGACGATATAGACATCCAGATAGCCATCCCGATTGAAATCAGCCCAGGCCGCCGATTCACCAACTCCCTGGTGCGCAGCCAGCCCGACGCTGGCAGTCACATCAACAAAACCCACACCCGTATTCCGGAACAGCACATCGACACCGTCGTTCAGCACCAGCAAATCCAGCCAGCCATCGTTGTTGTAATCGACAAAAGTGACACCACCACTGCTACGATCAGCCAATGCAACCTGATCTGAGTACACCGACACTGCAAAGCTGCCATCGCCCTGATTTCGATACAAGGTATTGGCACCCTGACCATTGGTGAGGTAGAGATCCGGCCAGCCATCATTGTCGTAATCACCCCAGGCCTGTCCGGTGATCAGATTAGTGCTGAAATGTTGTTGGGTTATGCCTGCGGCAGCAGTGACATCAGCAAATTGGAATGGCGCCCCTGTGGCGTGCAGAACATTAACCCCGAACAATACTGCCACTGCGATGCCATATCGCATTACCAGTTCGGATCGAGGCGTGCTCATCATATCGGTGCGGGTCAGACCTCCTGGCGCATGTACGGAAACAACAATACGTCGCGGATCGAGGGGCTGTCGGTCAGCAACATCACCAGACGGTCAATACCGATTCCCTCGCCGGCGGTTGGCGGCATGCCGTATTCCAGTGCACGGATGTAGTCTACATCAAAGTGCATGGCCTCGTTGTCACCGGCGTCCCGGGCTGAAACCTGGGCCCGGAAGCGCCGCTCCTGGTCTTCGGGATCGTTCAACTCCGAGAAGCCATTGGCGATTTCGCGACCGGCAATAAACAGTTCAAAACGATCGGTGATTTCTGCATCATGATCGTTGGCCCGCGACAGCGGTGACACTTCGGCCGGATAACCGGTGATGAACGTGGGCTGGATCAGCGTGTGCTCGATTTTGGCCTCGAACAGCTCCAGCAACAGCTTGCCCCAGCCCCATTCCGGGGCTTGTTTGATGTCGTGCGCGGCGGCCACTGCCCGCAAATGCTCTGGCTCGCGATGGCGCTCACGCTCCAGTTCCGGGACTGCCAGCAGTACCGAATCGAGTAAATCCAGGCGTTGGAAAGGCTGGCCAAAATCGATCTGCTGACCCTGATAATCAAACGACTCGCTACCCAGCACATGCTGGCTGAGACCACGCAGCATCTGCTCGGTGAAACCCATCAGATCGTGGTAATCAGCGTAGGCCCAGTAGAACTCCAGCATGGTGAATTCCGGGTTGTGCCGGGTCGATACGCCTTCGTTGCGGAAATTGCGGTTGATCTCGTAGACCCGCTCCAGACCGCCAACCACCAGACGCTTCAGATACAGCTCGGGCGCCACGCGCAGGTACAACTTGCAGTCCAGCGCGTTGTGATGGGTGATGAACGGTCGGGCCACGGCACCACCGGGAATCGGATGCATCATCGGTGTTTCCACTTCCAGAAACTCGTGTCCCGGCGCTTCCATGAATGCGCGAATGTAGCTGATCACCCGGGCGCGGGTAATAAACGTAGCGCGCGTTTCGCTGTTGACGATCAGATCCACATAGCGCTGTCGATAACGGGTTTCGGTGTCGGTCAGACCATGGAATTTCTCCGGTAGCGGACGCAGTGACTTGCTCAGCAGCCTGAGTTGGTGGCAACGCAGCGACAACTCACCGGTTTTGGTGCGAAACACCTCGCCCTCGGCGCCGATGATGTCGCCAATATCCCAATGTTTGAAATCCTGATACAACTGCTCACCCAATGCATCGCGCTGCAGAAACAACTGCACGCGACCGCTACGATCCTGCACCTGCACGAACGAGGCCTTGCCCATGACGCGCTTGGCCAGCATGCGACCGGCGATGACGAAATGCTCTGTAACCTGCTCCAGTTGCGCATTGTCCTGGTCGGCGAAACGTTCGTGCAGTTCGGCTGCGGTGATCCCGGGCCTGAAATCATTTGGCCAGGCAATGCCCTGCTCGCGCAGCGACTGCAGTTTTGTGCGTCGTTCGGCGATGATGTGGTTGTCCTGGTCGTGCGCTGGCAGAGATGATTCGGCCTGCTCATGTGGTTTTTTTTGTCGCATAACTTTCTCGTTCATGCCGCACCAGCGCCGGACCGGTCTTCCACGCCCTGTTTCAGTGCAGCAGTGACAAACTGATCCAGATCGCCGTCCAGCACAGCCTGGGTATTGCCGGTTTCCACCCCGGTGCGCAAATCCTTGATGCGCGACTGATCCAGCACATAGGAGCGGATCTGGCTGCCCCAACCGATGTCCGACTTGGCGTCTTCCAGCAGCTGGGCATCGGCGCGCCTGGCAGCCAGTTCACGTTCATACAGCTTGGCACGTAATTGCTTCATCGCATAGTCCTTGTTCTTGTGTTGCGAGCGATCGTTCTGGCACTGCACCACAACGCCAGTGGGGTTGTGGGTAATGCGCACCGCCGATTCGGTGCGGTTCACATGCTGACCGCCGGCGCCGGATGCACGATACACATCAATGCGCAGATCGGCCGGGTTGATATCGATTTCGATATCATCATCGATCTCCGGTGCCACCGACACAGCTGCGAACGAGGTATGGCGACGATTGCCGGAATCAAAAGGCGACTTGCGTACCAGTCGATGCACACCGTTTTCAGTGCGGCACCAGCCGTAGGCATGGTCACCGTCAACACGTACTGTAGCACTTTTGATGCCGGCGACATCGCCCGCCGAGGCTTCGATCAACTCGGTTTTCCAGCCGCGCGATTCAAACCAGCGCAGATACATGCGCAACAGCATTTCAGCCCAGTCCTGGGCCTCGGTGCCGCCGGAACCAGCCTGGATTTCCACAAAACAGGGGTTGGCATCGACTTCACCTGAGAACATGCGCTGAAACTCCAACTGTTCCACATCACGAGCCACAGCGGCCACATCCTGCTCGACTTCGGCCAGTGTTTCAGCGTCCTGCTCCGCCATCGCCAGCTCGATCAAATCAGTGGCATCGGTGAGTTGCTGGCTGGTTTGGTCGATGGTATCGATGACTTTCGCCAGCGCCGCACGATCCTGATTCAGCTTCTGTGCCCGCTCGGGGTTGTTCCAGACGTCCGGGTTCTCCAGTTGCAGATTGACTTCTTCCAGTTGTTCAACTTTGCCAGTGTAGTCAAAGATACCTCCGAAGTTTGTCCACACGCTGTTGCAAATCATTGATGTTATTTCTGATACCTGCGGTTTCCATAGTCATCCTGTGGTCTGATACAGTAATAAAGGCTGCATTATATCGCTGTGCAGGTGCATGATTCAGCCTTTAATGATTCATCTGCTGCAGTCAATTCACGCAGACACGTTTAGAATGATCTCTCGATCATGCTAGCCCGCATATTTCATGAAGGGTTCGAGGAGCAGGGCGAAGCTGGCTAAGCAGCTTGGACGATCGCCCGCAGAAGCATAGCCGTAGCTATGCTTCAAGGGTGATCGTTCGAGATGTAACGCCAGATTTGGCCTGAACTCGAACAGGACAAATCGTAACCACTCCACAACGCATAAATTCATTGCTATCGCCTTGTTTATTCGTAAACTATGACCAGTAACTGTCCGCCTTCATGAAATATGCGGGCTAGTGATTCTGCAACATGATAATGACAGTTCAGCGTTCCTGAGGTGTTGTGCTGCAGAGTATGCGTTCTGAGCCTGTTGTACTGCTACGTTAGCCGGGTCGTAGTAGGGTCGCTATACCATTAAATGCAAGCAAGACAATAATTTACGCGTCTTAATCGTGTTATGGTGGGGGACGGAGTTGCAAATTTGCAAGCTCCAATAAAGGAGAAAACCAATGAAGACTATTTCAACAATAGCCGTGCTAGTGTTGCTGACAGCAATGTCCGGGGTAGCTTTGAGTGCTGACGAGAAGGCGGAAACCTACATTTACGCTACTTATCTGTACTGTGATTCGGGCCAGGTTGAGCAACTCGACGAACATGCAAAAGGTGATGTATCCGCACTCAATGCCGCCATCAAAGACGGCGTAATCACCGGCTGGGGCTGGATGGCGCATCAAACTGGAGGTCAATGGCGACGCCTAAGCTATCACACTGGCCCGAGTGTCCCAGCAGTGCTCTCAGCTGTCGACGCCCTCGCCACGCGGACCGAGGCAGCCAATCCGGTTCCTGACGAGAACGCGAGTATTTGCCCATCGCACGATGATTACATCTGGCGTGCAGTCGCTGGCAAAGGTAGTGACACCCGTG
>JAJFKZ010000158.1 GCA_021772955.1 Gammaproteobacteria bacterium
TCAATCCGAATTCTTGCGCCAGTTGATCTGCACAGCAGAGTCGCGTTGGCCGGATTCCAGGGTCAGGTTCCAGTTGTTGCTTAGTTCGTAGCGGGCGTTGGTGACGTTGCCGTTGTCGAACAACCCGACCCCGTAGCTGACGAACAGGCGCGGGAACAGGTACAGCCCCAGATTCAGTGCGCCGTCGCCATTGCCGTGATCAAAATTGCTGCCGGTGGCAATGTAGGCCAGGGCATTTTCTTCGCTGCTGGCGGGGTTGGTGAACAGTCGAATGTTGGGGTTCTGGGCCTTGCCGGTAATGGACACACCGGCTTCATTCACCACCGGATCACCAAACACACGGCGCACTGCGTAAATGTCCAGACGCGGGTTGTCGACTGCTACCTGGTTGTAGCTGACGCGGCTGTCGCGCAGTACCAGCGTCTGTCCGTAAGCTTGTACCTTGCCATCGACCAGGTTGATGCTGCCATCGGCAATTGGCATGAGCTGGCCATCCCAGACCAGATTCACCGTGCCCTCCAGATTGGTGGTGGCGGCATCGGCGTCAACCCGCACCGCTTTACCCAGCACCAGCTTCAAATCACCGTACAAGGCCAGTTCCTTGTGCTGTTTTTCAGCAACCGGCTGGGCCGCACCCACGATGACCACATCAGCCGATTCGGCTTGCTGCGCGACGGCGTTGGCCGGGGGTTTCAACAAGGCCGATGGGATCAGTAATTCGCCGCTGATGTGAAAGCCCTGTTCATCACTGGCGAAGCTCATGTCCGGGCTGATGTGCAGCTGCAACACGTTGCTGTCGGCCAGTTGCAGATCTTCACCCTTGATCGAGACCGAACCGACCCGTTTGTTTGGATCCAGTTGCAGTTGCAGCGTGGCCTGACCAGTCCCTGCCTGCAGGCCACCCGTGGCGGTAAACAGCTGGCCTGGTTCGCTTTGTCCTTGCAGGTGAATATTGCTAAACCGCGTGGCCGTCGGTGCATAACTGAGCAGACCTTCTTGCAGGTTCAGATCGAGCGCGATCAGCGGCTGTGCCAGCGGGCCCTGAAACCTGGCCTGCATGGTCAGCGATCCGCCCAGTTCATTGAGCACCGGCACAAAGCCCTGCAACAGGGACAGATCGGGCAGTGTGGCGTTGAGATCACCGCTCAGCTCGGCACTGGCGGCAGAAAATGGCGCGTACTGCCAGTGCGAGTTGATCTCGCCCTGCTGCTCAATGCCGAGCAATACATCGCCACTGAGCACGTCATCGACCAGCTGCGCGTGCAGCTCGGCTTGCTCGATCAGCACGCCACGTTCGCGATCGCCGGGGATGAACAAGCGCCCTTCGCTCAATGCCATGGTCGCGTTCAGTGTTTCCAACTGGTCACGGATGCTGATGTCGATTTGGCCGCTGAGGGTCTGATCGCTGATAAACTCCAGCCCGCTCAGCTGCGCCAGCAACGCCAGCGGCAGTCGGGTGAGCGCGACATTGGCCTGCACAATCGGCGGCGCGGCGTTGGTGAGGCGCAACTGCTGCACGGCAATGCACAGCTCGGAATCAGCTGCCTCAGTGGCGGCAAGCAGGCAGGTCGGCTGCAATTGCAGGGTCTGGTCGGTGTAGTTGATGCGCGTTGCATGCTGCTGTTGCCAGCTACCCAGTTGGCGGTCCGTGATCTGCATGTCGCGCACTTGACCCAGCCACGAAAAATCGCTGGTCCAGGGCGTAAATGCCTGATCTGCTGCGCTTGCACCGGCCAGCAACAGCTGCAGTTGCGAGCCAGCTCGAATGCCGCTGATGCTGAGCTGTTGCGAATCAAGCTGACTGTTCATGTGCAGCTGCAATGCGCTGACATATTGCTGGCCGTCGGCGCTCCAACGTTCGATCTCCAGACTGCTTTCACCGAGCAGACCACGGTCACCAAGTTCAAGCTCAGCTTGCCACTGCAGTGTATCGACAGCTTGCTGTTGCCAGCCCAGATCACTACCCGTGAGCTGCAGTTGCAGCTTGCCGCGGTCCAGCCGCAGCGCGTCGCCGGGCAGTGCCTGCATGCTGATCGTGGCATTCAGATTGCCGGAACCGGCAGCATACAGCTGGCCGATGGCGGGGATGTCCAGATCCAGTTGCATGCTGTCCTGATCAGCCTGCAGACTGAGGCTGGCGTCGCCAGATTGCAGTTTCAGTCCATCACTGACCAGACGTTGATCGGCATAGTCCAGCGTGCCCGCGCCGCTGATCGGCTGTCCACGCAATTGTCCACTCAATGAATCGATGGTGAGACTGGCCCGGGGCGCGCTGAAATCCTCCGCCGCACTGGCGCTGAGCTGGCCCTGTGCCGTCAACTGACCACTGTAGGACGGCCAGAACAGGCCCGGATTGATGTCTGCAGCACTGAACTCAAGCCGGGTCTGCAACTGCTCGGCCCAGCTTGCGGTGCCTTTGAAGTGCAATTGCCCGTCCAGAGTTTGCACCTGCAGTTGCTGCAGTTGCATGCTTTGTGGCTGCAGCAGCGAACGCATTTGCAATTGCATCGGTGGCACACTTGCGCCAGCCAGATCAGCAGCCAGCTGCAGTTGCAGTTGTTCCAGTGTGCCGTTGGCCGACAACGTGCCACGTTTACTACGCCACTGCGCCTGCGCGGCACTGCCTGGTGGCCAGTCCAATGCCTGCCAGCGCCAGTCGGAACGGATTTTGGCACTGTCCAGATCATAGTCGCCGCTGCCCTGCAGTCTCCAGTCCAGCCCGCTGGCCTGTAAATCGAGATCAGTCAAATGCAATGTGGCGTCGGCCAGTGTCAGCGCCAAACCGCCACTGATGGCCGGTAGCGGAAGGCTGTCATTTTGCTCGCTGTCGTTTTGATCGCTTTGGGCCAGAAGTTCATCGACCTGCAAGCGGCTCAACTGCAACTGCAACTGACCATCATGCAGCGCTGGTGACAATTGATAACGACCCTGTGCCTGCACCGCGCCCTGCAGAAGCTGGCCGCTGAGCTGCTGCAAATTCAGTTGTTGCCGATCGCCTTGCAGCTGCAGTTGCCAGTCGCCGGCCAGCAGTTGTGGCTGTAACACGGTGGATTGCACCCGCAGCTGGTAATCGTCCAAATTGCCACTGCTGCTCAGATCCAGCTTGTGCAGTTCGATTTGCGCAGCATCGGTGCTGGCCAATGGCCAGTGCAGATCCGTGTTGCCGACCAGCTGCAGTCGCCACTGCGGATTCTGCAACAGGGACGACAATTGCACATCAGCGTGCACTTGCGCGCCATCGCTGCTGCTCAGCGTCAGTTGCAACTGCTCCAGACTGCCCACGCTGCGAAAGCTGATCGCGGTTTGCTGCAAGTCCGGCAGCAATTGTTCGCCCAGACCCGACACATCCAGCTGCAACTCGTGCTGATATTGTGGCTGCATGGCCAGCTCGCCACTGGCCTGCAGTTCGGCTGCATAGGCGCGCAGGGTCAACTGGCGCAGATCCAGTGACTGGGCATAACTAAAGCTGGCTTGCAGCTGCTCGATGCGCAGCGGCTGGGTCTGGTCCGGCAGTAACACGCTGATGTTGCTGATGCGTAAATCATCCACCCGCAGCGGCAGCGGGCTACGCAAATCCGGCAGTTGTTGCATGGGCGGTGCGGTCGACGGCAGCACCGTGACCTGAACATCACGCGCATGCAACTTGCTGATGTGCACACGCGGGCGCGGCAAAAAGTGCAGCTCGACAGCCACATCGAGACTGGCCAATTCAGTGCGGCTGATCTCGTCGCTGTAGCTGACCTGGTGCAGACGCATGCCATCTGCCAGTGTGCCATCGCCGCCTCGGATGTTCAGCGCCGGGCTCAACAAGCGCTGCGCCTGATCGAGCACAAAGCTGCCACCGGAGCGGGTTTGCAGCAGCCACCAGCGTCCACCGAACAACAGCAGTAGCAGCAAGACGATCAGCGTGAGCAGCGACCAGCCCAACCAGCGCGTGATTTTTGTGGCTGTGGATCTGCTCATTGCACACCTGACAGGTAGGGTAATGATCCGAACGTGACCAGCGGCGTGCCGATGGTCAAATGAATGCGTATGGCATTATCGCCGGTATCGATCTGACGCGCCAGATCCAGTCGAATCGGTCCCACTGCGGTGTAGAATCTGGCGCCTAACCCGGCGGCCCATTGCGGCTTCGGTTTATTGAAATCATTGAAGGCGTTGCCGGCATCGGTAAACGCCGCCAGTGACCAGGCGTCGCTGATACGATGTTCGTATTCAATCGAACCCGTGAGCAGATGGTTGGAGCCATTGCGATTGTTGCTCAAAGACTGGTAGCCAAACCCGCGCACGCTGCGGTCACCGCCGGCCTGAAAACGAAACCGCTCGGGCAGGCGGGTCAGAGAAAAATCCAGGGTTTCGCCATCTTGTTCCAGCAGCAGGTTGTCTACCTTGGATTCGGTGTAGCCGAGTTCTGCTGACATGATCAGCTTGCCATTTTCATGCAACTGCCGCTGATGATTGAACCCCAGATAACTTTGCACAAAGCTGATGTCAGACAAGGCGCCATCGACCGCACCGATCACGCGCCACAGCATATTGGTGCCCTCAATGGCAAAGCCCTGGCCGGTGATTTTCTGCAATTGCCAGGAAAAACCGGTGTGCAATACCTGTTGATCCTGATTCAGCAGGGGCCGTAATGCAGGATTGCTTTGCAGTAATCTGAGCTGTTCGGAGGCCGGGTCCGGATCATCGGTGTTGAACGATTCATTCAGCAGACCCAAAAAGATGTGCCGCGTCAATGACCAGTCGTCGCCGGGATGAAACTGCTTGCTCAGACCGGTATTGAGCAGCTGATTGAACCGGTTGCCGTCAATTTCCGGAAAAACCGACTCGTCGCTGTTGGTTCTGATGAACTCGAAATCATCATCCTTGCGCTGGGCACTGGCGCTGACAAAGAAAAACTCGCCGTGATCGTCGCCGATCGGGCGCTGGTATTCGGAGCGGGCAAAAAACTCTTTATCGGTTTGCTGCAGACCAAAACCCAGCGACAGGGTATCGCCGCGCTGATTGAGTCGATGGATGTCCCAGCCCGTGGTCAGGCGCGGACCGGTATCGGTGCCCACACCCACACCCACGGTGTAGGTATTTTTGGGGCGTGCCTGCAGTTTGAATTGCAGATCGACGCGCGGCGGCTGCGCCTTGGGTTGCAATTGTTCAACAATATCGATGCGATCAAAATAACCGCTACCAGCAAGATTGTTGCGCAGCTGCTCAAGCAATTCCACGCTGTAGGGATCACCCGGTACGAACGGCTGCAGGCGCTGCATGGTGTGCTCAGTGAGCAGTGGCTCGCCATAATCGATGTCGCCAAACACTGCGCGCTCGCCGGTATCCATGACCAGATTGATGGTGGCCGCGTGAATACCCGGATCCAGCTGTATCTCGGCGCTGCTCAGGCGTGCATTGATGTAACCATTTTGACGTGCGCGCAGCAGGAGATCTTTTTTTGCGGCTTCATAACGCCCCTGTTGCAAACGGTCACCCACCGCCAGTGGCCAGTTTTTACGCCATTCCTGAAACACCTGCGCAGCACTACCCGCGCCGCCGATCTCGATGTTCAAGGCGGTGACTTTGATCGGCACACCGGGTTCGATCTTGATCGTGAGTTTCCAGCCCTGCTCATCACCGGCAATCTCGAGTTGCACACGGGGATTGTAATAGCCGTAAGGCTTGAGGGCGTCGGCAGCCTGTTCGATGATGGACTGGCGGGCACGGGTCAAACGCTGGCGACTCAGTGATTCTGCGCTTTGCAGGGCGACCAGTATCGGCGCGGCGGCGATGTTATCCCGGGCGTCACCATTGATACCGTCAATCTGCACGCTGACCACCGACGCTTGCGCCTGGCCAGACCAGGCCGACAGCAACAACAGCAAACAGGTCAGCAGCCGTGGTCCTTGCCACCACAGCACTGGTCTGATTCTGATTACTTGACGGGATCGGGAGAGCATAACAGCCAGCTGTTTATTGATAATGTTGTGGGCGGAAAAAGGCGCGTGTGTGGTGCTGCACTGGTGTCCGCGACGATCCTGCATTATGGCAAATGCCCCTTGGCCATGCTCGTCGACACTGCGACACAAGTGCTTAAAGCACAAGAGCTTATGTAGACTGCAGTAACGCCAGCTTGTTCCGGTAGTGCCGGCTCAGCTTGATCTGTTTGCCGCAGTCCATGGTCAGCATGTATTCTCCATTCTGGTATGGCACCAGGCTTTTGATGGCCCTTATGTTGACGATGGTCGAGCGATGCACGCGCTGCAGAATACCGGGATCAGCCCGTGCCTCGATGCTTTTCATGGTCGCGCGCACCACGTGCGTGGTTTCACGCGTTTGCATACACATGTAATCACCTGCCGCCTCGATCCAGCGAATCTCGGCTTGCTTGATGCGCAAGGTCTTGTGACCATCCTTGAACACCATTCTTTCGGCCGGCAACAGGCGCTGCAAGGCAGCCAGTTCCTGATCCGCATCTGCGCCGGCGGCCTCGGACTGCAAATGCCGCTGCTGCAGGTTTTGCATCAGCTTCTGCAACTGCACATGCTGACGCAACTGGTCGCGCTGTTGCAGCTGTGCACGAACCCGCTGCAAGGCTTGTAGCAAACGTTCGTCATCCACCGGCTTGAGCAGGTAATCCAGCGCCTGCTCGGCGAATGCCTTGACTGCATAGGCATCGTAGGCGGTGATGAAGATGACCAGCGGCATGTCACTGGCAGCATGGGTCTGCTGCAATTTCTGCAACAGCTGCAAACCGGTCATGCCCGGCATCTGGATATCCAGTAGCAACAGATCAGGACGCAATTGCGCAATCAGGCGCAACGCATCGCGGCCGTTGCCTGCTTCACCGACCAGTTCGAAATCCGCCATCTGCTGCAGACGCAAACGCATGCCCTGACGTGCCAGCGGCTCGTCATCAACGACCATCACGCTGATCAATTGTGGCTTGTCATTCATGTTCGTAAGGCATCTGCAAACTGACCCGAACACCGCCTTCGGGCGCATCTTCGATGATGACTGACTGCAAGTCGCCATGCAGCGCCCGCAATCGCGCGCGAATGTTTTCCAGCCCCAGGCCGGTTCCCGATGCCTCGCTGGGCCTGTTGCGCTGATGATCCAGTCCGGGACCATTATCTTGCACCACGATGTGCAGCGTCACATCCAGCAAACTTACTTTGATCTCGATATGGCCACCATCGACGCTGGGGGCAATCGCATATTTGATGGCGTTTTCAATAATTGGCTGTAACAACAAACTCGGCACCTGGGCCGAGTAAGCCTGTTCATCGACATCCCAGTGAATGCTGAGGCGCTCGGCAAAGCGAATCTGCTCGACCTCAAGGTATTCACGGATGGCCTGCAATTCATCCCGCAGGCTGACCATCTGCATCGGTTCCATTTCCAGGCTGCGGCGTAAAAAATGCGACAGTTTAACCACCATGCGGTTGGCAGTGTCATTCTGACCCGCCAAAATCAGTGTCGAGACCGCATTTAGTGTATTGAACAAAAAATGCGGGTTGAGCTGATAACGCAGCATTTTCAACTGTGCTGTTTGCGCAGCGGTCGTGGCTTCCAGCAATTGTGCCCGCTGTTGCTCCACCTTGCGGTAATACTTGACGCCAAAATACAGCGCCGACCAGGCCAGCAACACATACAAGGACAAGCTGTACTGCCGGAACACTTCCCACCAGGCCTCGATCTGCCAGTCGCTGGGGTACAGATTCAGATAAGCCAGTACCCGGCTGGCTTCAAACACCACCGCAAACAGCAGTGATGAGAGCACCGCTACGGTGAACATGGCCAGCGGTGGCTGATTCCAGATGCGTAAATAGATTTGCCGCATCACCAGGGTCAGACAGAAGCCGGACAAGGCGTATACCAGGCTGGGAATGATGTAGATCGGGGTACGATCATAGGCCAGGCCCTGCAGGAAATTCATCAAGGCGTAGCCGGCCCAGCCACTGATTTGCAGCAGCCAGAACAGCCGTCGTCGATGTTGCAGAAGGTTTTTCAGCATGTGGATATCACGTCTCGTTACCGGTCGGTAGTGCAGCGGGCTGCGGGGTGTCCATGGTCACTTCATTTTGCACCGCTTCAGCAACCGACTTCGGTTTTTTCTTGGAAAAATACAGCACTTTGCTACCGTTGTTGATGGCTATAGGCTGCTCTGGTGATTGCAAGCGTACCTTGCCCTGCTCGGTAATCACCCCGAGCAATAACATTTCATCGGCATCTTGTTCCAGTTGCTGCAATGGATACGTCTCGCTGATGCGGGTGGTCTGTATGGTCCAGCCAGCGGCCAGCAGCGCGTTCAGGTGCTGGATGGAAGCGTCGCTGCGCCAGGCGATCAGGCCACGCGAACGCCGCAGCAGTCGCCGATGCTCCTTGCTGGCAGCTTCGCTGTCGGGAAGCTGATACACATTGTGCTGACCAAATTCCACCGCCAGCGCCTTGCACACCAGGGCGTTGTAGAAATGGTTGGGTGAAGCGCACAGCAAAGCATTCAGATGATGCACCGAAACCCAGTCGCGGGCGTGTTCGGACAGCAGTTCACCATAGTAGAAATCGATGCCGGACTGGCGCGCCGGTTTCAGTCGGAACCAGGAACCGTCTACCAGCTTGACATTGAGTCTGGCTTTTTGCAGCGCCTGGCACAAGGCAATGGTGAAAGCTGAAGCACCAATCACCAGCAAGCCACCCTCGGAAGGTGCCGCCAAGCCCAATTTGCGGGCCATGGGCCCGGCGGTCAAGCCATGCGCGAACACGGTCACCAGAATGACGCCGAACGTTATCGGCAGCAGCAGTTGTGCATCAGCATAGCCGGCGGCAACCAACCCCGGCCCGAACAAACCGGCGGTGGCCGCGGCCACGATACCACGCGGCGCGATCCAGCCCAGCAGCATCCGGTTCTCGCGCTGCATGCCAGAACCCATGGTCGCCAGCCATATGGTCAGCGGTCGTACCAGCAGCAAAAAAGCCAGTATCAGTACGCCGGCGCGCCAGCCCAGCAGCTGCAAATCAGTCCACTGCAGGGATGCGGTAAGCACGATAAACAACGCTGATACCAGCACGATGGTGATGCTTTCCTTGAATTTTTGCAAATCAGCGATTTCACCCAGCTTCATGTTGCCGATCACCAACCCCATCAAGGTCACGGTGAGCAAGCCCGCTTCATGCTGAAACAGGTTGCTGATTTCAAACACCAACAGCACCACGGCCAGCAGCAAGGGCGATTTCAGATGCTCGGGTACGCCGCCGCGTGCGAACCATCGACCTGCCAGCCAGCCGCCCAGCACACCAAACAACAGCGCCGCCACAATGGCCTGACCCAGATCAAAAAACACCCCGAGCAGGGTGTTGTCCACGGATGAATACTGAAAATACTGATAGGTCAGCACGGCCAACAACACGGCCACCGGATCATTGACGATGCCTTCCCACTTCAGCAAGGACGAAGTATCCTGGTTGAGCTTGGCATGGCGCAACAACGGCATGATCACGGTCGGGCCGGTGACCACCAGAATGGCACCGAGCACCAGGCTGACGGGCCAGCTCAGGCCACCAATGAAATGGCTGGCCAGGGTGCCCAACAACCAGGCCAATGGCGGGCCAAGCAGCACCAGCCGACCGATGTGATTGCCAACCCGCTTCAGCTCGCGCAGCTCCAGCGCCAGACCGCCTTCGAACAAGACCACCGCCACGCCCAGGCCGATCAGGTGTCGGAAGCCGTCGCTGTTAGCGTCGATATTCAAGCCCAGGCCCCAGCTACCAGCCACAGGCCCCAGCAACAGCCCGGTAAAAATCAATACGATGATCGCCGGAATCCCGACCCGCCACGCCAGCCACTGGGACAGCAGCCCGGTGACAATGACCATCATCACCGCAATACCAATGTTATCCATCTTTTGACCCCTGCTTCGGTTGCTCGGCTGTTGCTGCCACACCTGCATTGCTGCCCGAGACATCTGCCTGGGCATCTGTCTGGCCATCGGGCAGCTGATAATCAAAATCGCTGGCCAGCTGTCGGGCCTGCTGCAGGCGCTCGCCATCACCACCTGCCAGCAATTGCGGCCAACCGTGCAGATGTTGCGCGACGATCCCGGTCAAGGCCTGAACATGACCGCTGTCAGCATTCAATGCAGGAATATAGTGCAGTGATTCGCCCCCACCACGGACAAAGCGCTCGGCATTTTCCATGGCGATTTCCTCCAGCGTTTCCAGGCAATCGGTGACAAAACCCGGACACACCACCTGCACCGTCTTGATGCCCTCTGCGGCCAGAGCCTGCAGCGTATGATCGGTATAGGGCTGCAGCCAGGGCTCTCGTCCCAGCCGTGACTGAAACGACACCCGCCACTGCTGCGGCCCCAGCCCCAGCGCCTGAGCGATGAGCCGGGCGCTGGCCTGGCACTGGCAGAAATACGGATCGCCGGCATGAAAATACTTTTTGGGGATACCATGAAACGAGAACAACAGCAGCTCGGCGGTGCCATGTTGTTGACGGTAGGCGCTGATGCTGTCTGCCACCGCCTGTTGCCAGACGCGGTGCTGATAATAATGGTTGATCACCCGCAATTCCGGCAGCCAGCGAACCGTTTGCAGCTCGCGGGTTACGGCATCAAACACCGCCGCTGTGGTGGTTGCTGAATACTGTGGATACAAAGGCAGCAGTAGCAATCTGCGCTTGCCTTGCTGGCGCAGGGATTCCAGCACGGTGCTGATGCCTGGCTCACCGTAGGTCATGGCCAATACAACTGTGCTGCCAGGATAGCGAGCGCTGACGGCGGTCTGCATTTGCTGCGCCAGCCGCTGCGAGTAATGCAGCAATGGCGAGCCCCCCTGCTGCCGCCAGATACTGGCGTAAGCCCGGGCGGATCGTTTACTGCGAAACGGCAACACGATGCCGTGCAGTATCAACCACCACAGCCAGCGTGGCACTTCCACCACGCGTCGATCCCACAGAAACTCTTTCAGATAGGGCCTCACCGCTGCTGCGGTGGGTGCAACCGGTGTGCCCAGATTGACCAGCAACACAGCCAGATCATCGTCTGGCAGTGCTCTGCCTGCGGCTGTTTCCTGATGGTCAAATGTGGCAGATCGAAACATGGGCAAACTGTCGCTGGATGCAGAGGTTGATTATACAGGTTGCCGGAACACAGTTTGCCGGACTGACAGCAGGTCGCGAAACTTCAAAACACCTGGGCTAATGGCAGTAAAACATTGATCGGAACATAGATTGGCATGTTGTCGCAGTAATGCTACACTAGGCGTTAAAAACCAAAGCAGAGTCAACTATCCACTAGCATCATGGTCAGCACCATCACACAATCAGCCCTACTCACGCGTGCTAGTGCAACGCGTTGGCTGGCCAATGCCTGCTTACTGGTCGCTGTTTTGCTGTGCCTTCTGGCCACACTGCCGGTGCAGGCACAACCGTTTGGCATGGCCATCAATACCGATGGTGACGATCCGCAGATGGCGCCGGATCATCTGTATCGCATCAATCTTGCCAACGGTGAGGCGGTGGACGTGGGGCCTACCGGGTTTCAGGACATCGAGACGCTGGCCTTTGATGCCAACAGCCAGTTGTGGGGCGTGGATGATTCCAGCAACACGCTGCTGCGCATGGACGGCTTCAGCGGCAGCGGCATTCCGTTTGCCAACGCGACCAACAATCTCGGCCTGAACGCGACCACCAGTTTTGACTTTGGACTGACTTTTACCTGCGCTGCAAGACCGCCTCTGCTGAGTTCAGATACCAACAACCAGTTGTTCTCGCTGGACCTCGATGACAATGGCCGCGCCACCGCATTGGGCTCTAGCGGCGATATCTCCATTACCGCACTGGCCAGTGCTGTCATCAACGGTCAGTTTCGCATTTTTGGCCTGGGCGCGGGTGACATCAACCCCAACTTGTACAGCATTGATCCTGATACCTACGCGATCAGTCTGATCGGCCCCTTGGCTCAGGCAGCTGCGTACAACGATGCCGGTCTGGCGTTTGACGCACAAAAAAGACTCTGGGCCATTACCGATCGCACCAATATCGGCGGCCAGAATTTTGCCAGTCAGATTCTGCGTATTGATATCACCAGCGGTACAGCGACGGTGATCGCAGAAACCATCACCGGTGTCGAATCACTGGCCATCACGGCATTGGATTGCAGTGGCATTGATGCCGGCGGCGGTGATGACGATCCGGGTGATCCGGGTGGTGTACCTGAGCCGGAAGCTGAAGGTGTGCCGACGCTGCGCACCCCAGCCTTGCTGTTGCTAATGCTTATGGTGCTGGGTGTTACCGGCCGCAGACTGTATCGCAGAAAACACTAATTTATAATAATAAGTTCATCAATCTGCAGGATTGCCATGTGCGCATAGCGATTACTGCTGCAACATCTAGAGACGCATTCGCATGGGTAACATCAGCGCTACACAACTCATCATCCTGTTGGTCATCGTTCTCCTGATTTTTGGCACCCGTCGCCTGCGCAACATTGGCAGTGATCTGGGCGGAGCGATCAAGGGTTTTCGCAAAGGCATGAACGAAAACGAAACCGATGAAGAGCAATCCACACAGGCACAACTGCGCGGTGAAGACGATACCGAATCCACTTCCACCGACAAAGCCAGCCCGAGTAAACAGCACGAGCACCACAGCTGAAGTTGCGCTAACTCGCACTGGGTAACACGCCATGTTTGATATTGGATTCAGCGAATTGGTGCTGATTGGCTTGCTCGGCCTGCTGGTTCTTGGACCCGAACGCTTGCCCGCAGTGGCCCGACAAATTGGTCGTTATGTTGGTCGTGCACGTAGCACCTGGAACCAGATGCGTACCGAGCTGGAACGAGAAATCGATCAGACTGGCATCAAAGACATCAAGAAAGACATTGACAGCACCAGCGAGGAGCTCCAGCAAAGCATGCAGGAAAGCAAAAAATCGCTGGATGAGACCCGCAAAAGTGTCGATCAGTCAATCCAGACAACCGCCGATAAACCCGCCGCCAAGCAGTCTAGCCAGACTGGAGACCAGAGCTGATGGCTGAACAACCGGCACAAGGCGGCGATGAACAAAGCCTGCTTGGACATCTGCTGGAGCTGCGCACACGCATCCTGCGCTCGGTGATTGCGGTACTCATTTTCACGTTGATCCTGATGCCGTTTACCCAGGAGCTCTACTCCATGCTGGCAGCACCGATGTTACGGCATATGCCCAGCGGCAGCAGTATGATCGCCATCGACGTGGCCACGCCGTTTCTGACCCCGTTCAAGCTCACCCTGCTTTCCGCTGTGATGCTGAGCATTCCGGTGATCACTTATCAGATGTGGGCCTTTGTCGCACCAGGTCTGTTCCAGCACGAACAACATCTGGCCAAACCATTGCTGGTATCGGCAACACTGCTGTTTTACGCCGGCTGTACGTTTGCCTACTTTGTGGTGTTTCCGGTTATTTTTGCTTTTTTTACCAGCGTGGCACCGGAAGGCGTCAGCGTCATGACTGACATCAGTCGTTATCTGGATTTTGTCATCGCCTTGTTTTTTGCCTTTGGGATCGCCTTTGAAGTGCCGGTAGCCATCATAATTCTGGTGGCGTTGCGTGTGGTCACCCCCGCACAACTGGCCAGCAAGCGTGCCTATATCATCGTAGCTGCATTTGCCATCGGCATGCTGCTGACACCACCTGACGTGATTTCACAATCATTGCTGGCCATACCCATGTGGTTCTTGTTCGAGTTTGGTCTGATCATGTCCAAGGTATTGATCAAGCCCGACGCCCCAAAAGAAGACGCCACCACAACTTGAACTGCTCGACGTGGTTGACCCTGCTTAGGCAATGGCGATGATGACCGGTTGTCATTGTGCTTTGCTATGCCCTCAGCGCCGTGCATGAACTCACCGTTGCCACAGTCAATCACGAGATTCATTTCATCGCAGACCACCACCGTCGCACTAACCTGGTGCTGCACTAACCTGGCTGCGATTCTGATTGGCAACTTTGGCGATGGAATTTACGGCGAAAAAGGCGGCATCAGGTTCTGGCTTGATCATTGTTTTCTCGGGTGAACTGATGCTTAATCCAATCCGGCCTTGTCATCGTGCCGCTGTTTATAACGGAAACAGCAGCGGCACCAGTAACAGCGTGGCCAGCAGGAGCAGCAGTTGCAGCGGCAGGCCGATACGGGCAAAATCGGCAAAACGGTAATTACCCGGATTGTAGACCAGCGTGTTCACCGGTGAAGCCACCGGCGTCAGGAAAGCGGTCGAGGCGGCAATGGCAACCGTCATCAGTACTGCATCCGGGTTGATCTGCAGTGCTGTGGCGGCGTTCAGTGCGATTGGCGCAGCCAGCACCGTGGTGGCGGTGTTCGACACCAGTTGACTCAAGCCCGAGGTGAGCACGAACACCGCCAGCAACAGTGCATGAGGCCCGTACCCGCGCGCCAGCTCAAACAGCGCATTGGCCGCCAGCGACATGCCCCCGGTGTTTTCCAACGCGGTGGCCATGGGCAGTATCGCGGCGATCAGGATCACACTTTCCCAATTGATTCCGACTAGCGCCTCCTCCACCGTCAAACAGCGCAGCAACAGCATGGCAACGGCAGCAGTCAGCACCGCGATCACGTTGGGCAGCAGATTGAAGGTCATCGCCAACAGCATCAACAACATGACCATGATTGCCAGTGGAGCTTTTTTGGTGCGGCGTGTGCGCTGATTGAGATCACCCCCCAGCAGCACCAGATCGCGACCATTTTCGGCAAGTCGCTGCAGCGCGGCGATGCGGCCGGTGATCAACATGGCATCGCCGGTCTCAATACGCCGATCCAGCTCCGGCGGCGCCATCGGCTCACTCGCCACCGAGCGATGCGCCAGCACCGTAACACCGGCCCCCGAATGCAGCCGCAATTCGCGCAGGGTCTTGCCAGCAAAATGCGAGCGCGGCGGCACCACCGACTCAATCAAGCGCACCGCCGGCGGCAACTCCGGCTGCACATCAAGCTGCTTCAGTCCCAGTGCGTCGCACAAATTGATCATTGCCGCTGCACTGCCGGCCACAATCAGCTCATCACCCGCATGGATGACGCTGCCGGCTTCGGCTCGCCGGGTCTGCCGTCCACGCGCGGTAGCACTGCTGATGGCCATCGCCGTCACCGCATATTGGCTGCGCATGGCAGAATCGGTCAGACTCATGCCTGCCAGTTTCGAGGTTGCCGGTACCAACAGCCGCATCAGTCGTTGCTTGAGGCCGTATTCACGCGCCAGCTCCTGGTCATCCGGTGCACTGGAGGCGGAGGACAACTCGCCACGCTCGGGCAATAGGCGATCTCCCACCAGGGCGAAATACGCGACCCCCAGGGAAAGCATGGCCAGACCCGGCACGGTGAAATCGAAAAACCCGAACGCACCCAGACCAGCATCAACACGTACTGAGCTGACGATCAGATTTGGCGGCGTGCCGATCAATGTCAGCATGCCACCGAACAGACTGCCAAAGGCCAGCGGGATCATCAGTTTCGAAGCATGCACCTTGCGTGCATACGCCAGCGCCATGACCACCGGTATCAACACAGCCACGGTACCCGTCGAGCTGATGAAGGCTGAGAGCAAAGCCGCCACCAGCATTACCGCCACCGAGAGCGCCGCTACGCTGTGACCGGCGCGTCGTTCCAGCCAGCGCCCCATGGCATCGGCCACACCGGTGCGAAACAGCCCACCACCGACAACGAACAGGCCAGCGATCATCAACACCAGCGGATGGGAAAATCCGGCCAGCGTTTCTTCCACGCTCAACAGGTCAAATGCGTACAAGGCCAACAATGCGGCCATCGCCACCAGATCCAGTCGCAGCCGGCCGCTCAGGAACATCGCGAAAGTCGCGGCAATGATAATCAGCAGCAGTGTCAGTTCATTGTTCATGCAGATAATTTTATACCAACGTAACTATTGGTTATTGATGTGTTGGTAATTTGGTAATAACGTGAACTCAGGCTCTGTTTCAGAACTCCTGCGTCTGGTCATCAGCCGCCACTTGTCTTACTACAAGCACCCCGAACCTTGGGGCTAGGAGCCTGCGCCGTAGAAATTCGCGAGAGCGAAAATTCGATATCGCTATAGGATGTGTCTATAGTAGGAGGAAAATAGCACCGCTATTTGACGAGTAGTATAGGCGCAGCCTATAGATGAGAGCGGATTTACAGCCGTGAACTTTCTACGGCGCAGACTCCTAGTGTAGTGTTTCATTGCCTACTACATTACCAGTCATTGACTCTGTATGCAGACATGGCCGGTAGACTGTTTGCCTTGGGTGTCCCGAGCTGTGCGTTTGCCTTGGGTGTCCCGAGCTGTGCTCCCGAGCTGTGTCCCGAGCTGTGCGTTGGGTGTCCCGAGCTGTGCGATGTCGATCTGCCGAGATTGCTTCTCGTTGTCCGGATCTGGGATCCGTGTATTCCACTCAACGCCCCACCCTATGCCAGCAAGCAACTCGATAATTCTGGCAACCATTTGTTCAAATTCAGTGGGGGTCATTGATCTTGGCGGCTAACGCTTGAGTTCAGAGGCGTTTGAGGCGGTGACGTTTTTTTGCGATAGCAAAAATCGGCAGCGGGTCAAACGTCCTTTGCAACGATTTGTTAGGCACCATTTACACCAAGCTTAGACTCATTGGCTTCACGGAGTATTTTTATGCCTCCACGAATGACAATGATTGAAATTACTGTGCCAATGATGAGGTCTGGAATCCGGCTTTCAATCAACCAAACCAAAACGCCAGACAATATGACGCCAAGATTTGCGATGACATCATTGGTTGAGAATATCCATGACGCCCGCATATGAACCCCACCGTCTCTGTGCTTCGATATTAGAAGCAAACAGATAACATTCGCGACCAAGGCGGCTAGACCTACGGAAATTATCAAAGCGCTCTGAGGCTCGCTACCGAAAGCCAAACGGCGCACAACTTCAAATAGAACGCCGACACCTAATACAATTTGAAGTACACCGCTAACTGTTGCGGATTTTGCTTGCAAGGCAATGCCTTTACCAACAACATATAAAGAGAGCCCATAGACCGTTGCATCTGCCAGCATATCTAGTGAGTCAGCAATGAGTCCAGTTGACTGGGCGTACCAACCTAACACCGCTTCTACAACAAACATGAAGCCGTTTATTGATAAAAGGGCGATAAGCGTTTTTCGTTCGAGTTTATCAGCTTGCTCTGTACCGCAGCCGCAATCTGACATATCGGTTACCTATAGGGTTGAATATGGTGCCCAACTGCAATTATACACCAAAAGCTGGCGTATAAATATGTACAAATAGTGAATAATCATTGTCTTTACAATATGTTAGATGCTTATTCAATAATTTATAATCGACCAGTCAAGCGAATGCACAGTAAAAAGCCCCAAAAGCTGCTGGATCGTCTACGCGCTGCCATTCGTGCCCGACATTACAGCATCCGCACCTAGCAGTTTGTCGGACTTATCACTGATATACTGCGGAAATGCCAAGTTTGGCCATTTTTTCCGATCTTTTTCGTTAAATAGGCCTACTATTCGCCTCAGAAGATCGTAAAATCTGCCTCCAACCGGCTTTCCCCCGCTACAATCGGTTAAGTCCGACAGGCTGCTAGAAAGCATACACCGATTGGGTCAGGCGTTTCATTCTTTTTCATCACAAGCGGCATCCGCAGGACTTGGTCGCTACTGAAGTCGAGGCACAATCTCTGTACCCACAACTCCATTGCCTACACTTTAGCAACGCAGGCCTTGCTTACATCTGAGGTGAACCCGTTGTCAGCCCACACGGAACTCGACCTTTCCCAGGGACTCCAGAATTGAGACCCGGGAACAATCCATATCCTGGATGGTGGCGGCGGTATCCAGCACCGCAATAAGCATTCTCAAGCGCTTCGTATGATCCGGCTGAATGCCTGCCACCGAGCCCGTTGCATAGAAATTGACCAAGTCTTCAACCCAGAAAGCGCTTGATGTGGGCGGTGATTTCATCCGGCTTTTCCTCGACCAGCCAATGACCAGCGTTTTCGATCCAGATCAGTTCTGCCGCAGGAATCGCAGCACTCAGCTTGTGCGCGTATTCCGGCTTCTGGAACGGATCCTTGTCACCCCACATGACCAGAGTTGGCTGCACCATGTTCGGCAGTTCGTCGGCAATGGCCTGGGTATACTCCTTGTTCAAGCGTCGCAAGTTACGAAAAAAGGCCCGCTTGCCGACTTCACTGGACCAGGGTTTTAGATACATTTCGATGACCTCGTCGGTCATCACCGCCTTGTTGTGCACACCATCGGGCATGAACTTGCGCAGCATAGTGATGAAATCGTTGAGGCTCATGTCGGCTTCAGCGCCGGGCTGTTGCAGTGGCTCGAATTCCGGGATCGGCCAGGAATCAAAGCAGATGCTGTCTAACAGCACCAGTTTGCGAACCTTTTCCGGATACTGCACCGCGATCAACTGCGCCACGCCACCACCGATGTCATGTGCCACCACGTCCGCACGGCGCAGTCCCAGTGCATCCATCAGTTGCACGATCATGCGGCATTGCGCAGCAATCGACACATCGGCAGTTGCCGGCTTGTCTGACAAGCCATAATTGAGCAGGTCCGGGGCGATGACGCGATGTTGGGTCGCCAGTTGCGGCATGACTTCGCGCCACATCAGGCTGTTGGTCGGTATACCGTGGATCAAGATAATCGGACTGCCCTCGCCCTGTTCACGGTAGGCAATCTTGTGGCCATGAACATGAGTGTAATGTTGCGTGATTTGTTGTTGCATCAGGTCGTCTCCTTGTTATCAATCAATCGGCTGGGCCGGCTGGTACGATTTGACATCGTACACCGGTCGATGCTGCGCACATTCCAAGCGCTGTCTGATGGTCGGTTTGCTCACACTGCTCGCCAAACCAATCGTCAGCTGTGCAACGTCAGCAAAAAGCAATTTTCCTGCAACCAGCTCACGCCGCGTTCGCGGAAGCGCGGGTATGTTGTCAGTACGTCTTGTTGTGACAACAAGCGTAGCGTTGCGTGCTCGCGGTAGAGCGATTCCACTTCACTCACGCTAACCGCAAACGGTGGTCCTGGCATGTCTGCTTGGGGATAGTCGAAAGTAATGAGCAGTATTTTTGTCGCTGGGGGCACTATGCTCAGCAAATGGCGTGTGTACCGAGTACGCATTTCTGGCGGCAACGCGATCAGTGCGGCGCGGTCGTATACTGCGCCCACCGACGCCAGATCGCTTTTGCTCAGATCGAAAAAATCGCCACACAAAATACGGATACCTTCTGCGTCATAACGCTGGAAATTTTCACTGGCTACGTGGTGCGGGGCATAACCATTATCCTTGAAGAAGGCCTGCACGGCAATGGCGCTCAGTTCGACCCCCACTAGCTTATGCCCTTGCTCGCGCAGCCATAGCAGGTCACGGCTTTTTCCGCACAGCGGCATAAAAACCATGCTGCCGTTGGCAAGCTGCAGTTGCTGCCAATACCGGCGTAAATTGGGATTGATTTCATTTTGATGAAAACCAATATCATCCCGCTCCCAACACTACTGCCAGAAATCTTTTTCCATTCTCATGCTCCGGTTAATGTGTTGTTGATCAGATTGAATAGCTAGCCCGATCGTAAACCAGAAATAGCCCCATAGCTGGACACCAAGCCCCATAGCTAGGAGCAGCCCCATAGCTGGAAGCCCCATAGCTGGACACCCACAGCCCCATTAGCCCCATAGCTGGACACAGCCCCATAGCTGGACACCCACAGAACTTCCCCCATAGCCCCATAGCCCCATAGCTGGACACCAGCCCCATAGCTGGACACCCACAGAACTTCCCCCATAGAACTATTGGACCCCAACTCATAGTCAGCGTCCCATGGGGATACTTGAGCTGCGTTATTCCTTCGAAGATTGAAGAAAAGACAGCAGTTTCAGTCAAAAACAGCCTAAAATCCGGAATCGCAGACATGCTAAACATCGGCGGATGCCGATAAAATTAAGTGGTGGTGTTTTTTCAGTTATATCCGCTGCGGAAACAATCGCTCTGCGGCAGCAATACCCTGCAGGAACTTCCGGCCCAGGTTGAGGGCGGCCTCTCGAATGGACGTCTTGCTACCGATGACATGATGAAACTGATCATCCTTGCGGCTGAGATAATGCAGCAGCTCTGTCGGCTCGATCTGTAATCGCTGCAGAATCTTCGGTTGATGATCTGCGATTTTGCCGTGCTTATTCGGATGTATGGCCCGTCCCGACCAGTCCACCAGTTCCAGATAATCTTGCAGATTGCAGGGCAGACGATCATCACTGTCCAGGTGTCCGGCAAAGCCCATCAGTCTGGGGATCACAGCCGACATACTATCGGTTATCTCCGGTTCGGTAGCTGCTCTATCGCTGTGATCTGTGACTTCACGGATACGCTGTTGAATCGAGGTGTAGTCAGAAGATTCTGGTGTCTCAGCCATGCCAGCGCGGATCGGGTTCAGATCCACATAGGCCATGCAGGCAATCAGTGCCGCTTCATCAAGCAAGGCTTGGGATTTGAACCGGCCTTCCCAGAACCTGCCGGTACAGCCATCCTCTTCATTCGCCAGTCTGGCAATGGATTCGTTCAGACAACGCATAAACCAGGACAGATCAGCCAATCGACTGCGATACAGCTCGACAAACTCAGCCACCTTTTCAAGTTCAGCTGAGCTCATCGCGGGATTGGACAGATACCGTTGCACGATGGGATGACCACAAAACAGTAGGCACCAACGCTGCAACACTTCATCCATTGACCAGGCAGTAGCCTGATCAGTGTTGATCTTCAAGATGACATGGTAATGATTGCACATGACTGCATAAGAAGCCACATTTATGGCAAACACTGACGACAGCTCTGCCAGACGCTCGACAATCCAGCCTCTGCGATGTTCAAAGCTGCGCCCGGAATAGGCATCCACGCCGCACAAAAAAGCCCGGCGTACACAGCGGCCGACGCAGTGGTAGTAAGGCGTTGACTCCAGAGAAACCAGAGCTGAACGAGGAAGTGTCATGGCAAAGTCCTGATAGCACCAGGTGCCATCATGCATCGCCGGGTATGCCAGAGACTATGGCAAAAGGCTGAAAATCCTGTAGGATATTGGCTATAGTGTGTGGGTGTCCAGAGATTCCGTCCATAGTGTGTGGGTGTCCAGAGATTCCGTGTCCAGAGATTCCGTCCAGAGATTCCGTGGAGTTTCCTGTGTGTGGGTGTCCAGAGATTCCTCTCCAGAGATTCCTCCAGAGATTCCAGAGATTCGTCTCACCGCTAAGTTCGACGGACTGCTAGTGCTGATAAATGACTTTTTAAATAGTGACCATCAGTCGCGCCTATCCACACGCCATGGCGGATTAAGTCGATTTTCGCCGGCCCAGTACAGTTTGATTTTGTTGCCAGATGGATCATGCAGGATAGCTTCGCGCCAAAGGTAGCCTTGGTCTTCTGGCTCCTGCTCGAAGTTGATACCTTTGGCCTGCAATTGTTTCACCCAGACATCCAGTTGTTCGTGTTCGAAATAGATAATGGCGCCATTGTTGTAGTCGCCGGTATCCAGCGACAAGGAGAAGCTGGCGTTGCCTTCGGGACATTGGAAGCGGGCATAGTGTGGGGAATCGACGATTTGAGTGAAGCCGAGTTTGCGGTAGAACGCGGTGGCATCATGCATGTTTTTGACTGGCAATGTTACCTGATTCATATCCATTCTATGTTCCCCGATTGTATGCTTGGAATTCGCTATGCACGGTGCAGGTGGCAGCGATGTAGGCTTCGATCACATCGGTTGCCTTCTGCTGACAACCGGCAGCAGCGAGCACGCGAAAGCCCTGCCACTGGGTCTGGTCAAATGCCTGATAGTCCAGTTCGAGATCACTGGCAAGGTGTTGACGCACAGTCGGCTGCAGCCGGGTTATACGCCGACAGCGATGGGGGCAGCAGAAAATCTCGTGACACCCACACGCTACGGAATGAAGGTTGCTGCCTATTCAATCCGGCTGGTCGCATAGGCATAGCTCTGGCCAATGTGGCGTTGCAGTGCATTCAGCAACTTCAGATTCAATGCGTTGCCGGGATGCCCATCGGCGGCTTCGGCAACCTTGTCACGATGCTGCTGCAGGGCATCGGGGTCGTTTTCCAGAAAGGCGATGGTTGCCAGTACATAGTCGTTCCAGCGCAAGGTATCAGGGGCCTCGACTTCATCGTCTTTGAGTACCTCTCTGGCATAGCGTATGGCGGTTTCGTTGTCGCCGTGGGTGGCACGCAACTGGGCGATGTGCCAGCGCAAAGAAGATTGTTCGGCGCTGGTGGCAGCGATGTAGGCTTCGATCAGATCGGCTGCCTCGCGCTGACAACCGGCAGCGGCGAGCGCGCGAAAGCCCTGCCCCTGGGTCTGGTCAAATGTCTGATAGTCCAGTTCGAGATCACTGGCAAGGTGTTGTTTGTACAACGACGCACATTCGGCTGCAGCCGGGTTGTACGCCGACAGCAACAAGGACAGCAGCAGGGCCAATAACAAGATGATGGCATTGGGCATGTCTGACTCCGGGTATTTTTTTATGCGCATCAGACGTTGCCTGCTCGCTGAAGTTCAGCGGCCGTATTGAGTGTCCATTATTCCAGCCGGTTTCAGATAACGTCCTCGTCAAGCCAGTCGCGGGCTTGCAGGCAGCGGTACAGCACAGCTTCACGACTGTCGTTTTGCGGTTGCCAGTTGTACTGCCAGCGGGCCATGGGCGGCATGGACATGAGAATGGATTCGGTGCGACCATCGGACTGCAGGCCAAACAGTGTGCCGCGGTCATACAGCAGGTTGAACTCGACATAACGGCCGCGGCGATAGAGCTGAAAGTCGCGTTGTTGCTGGTCGTATGGCGCGTGCATACGGCGTCGGACAATGGGGGTGTAGGCCTCCAGATAGCTGTTGCCCACTGCCTGCATAAACTCGAAACAGGTGTGGAAGGGCCAGTCGTTGAGATCGTCGAAGAACAAGCCACCGACGCCGCGCGTTTCATCACGATGACGCAGGTAAAAATAACGATCACACCAAGCCTTGTAGCGAGCGTAGACGTCGTCTCCAAATGGATCACAGGCCGCTTTGGCGGTAGCGTGCCAGTGCTGAATGTCTTGCAGGTGCGGGTAAAACGGGGTCAGATCATAGCCACCGCCAAACCACCACACCGGCGCTTGGCCCTCGGCCTCGGCGATGAACATGCGAACATTGGCATGGCTGGTGGGCACATTGGGATTGCGCGGATGAATCACCAGCGACACCCCCATGGCCTGAAAGCTGCGACCAGCCAGTTCGGGGCGATTGGCACTGGCCGGGCCGGGTAGCTGGTCACCGTGAATGTGTGAAAATGCCACGCCTGCCTGCTCAAAAACGTGGCCGTCCTGCAGCACTTGAGTGATGCCGCCACCACCGGCTGGTCGTTGCCATGCATCCCGGGCAAACCCGGCGGCACCGTCCAGTTCGCTGA
>JAJFKZ010000159.1 GCA_021772955.1 Gammaproteobacteria bacterium
TTCTGCCTATGTGGCCTCCAAGGCGGCGCTGGATGCGTTTTCACGCTGTGCCGCAGCTGAATTCAACGACACCGGAGTGGCGTTTACCACCATCAACATGCCACTGGTGCGTACACCGATGATTGCACCAACCAAAATGTACGACAATGTGCCGACAATTTCAGCTGATGAAGCGGCAGAAAAGATTCGTGATGCAGTGATCTATCGACCACAACGCATTGCCACGCGTCTGGGTATATTTTCGCAGGTGTTGCACATGCTGGCGCCCAAATTGTCTGAAATCATCATGAACTCGGCGTTTCGCATGTTCCCTGATTCGGCCGCAGCCAAAGGCATGTCCGGCCGCAAACAGAAAGAAGCGCGACCATCGGATGAACAGATCGCCTTTGCCTCCATCATGCGCGGGATTCATTGGTAGTTGTCGCCTTGGCGTGTGCTGGCCCTTTGAAGAATCCACCGATTACACCGATTATCCTGAGGCTTGTGCACAACCGACGACATTCAATCAAGACACGATGAAGCCCCGGTAGCCATTGCTGGACGCTGTTCGTGATGCACTGCGATACAGCTATAATAAATCTGTGTCCATCGGTGTACCCTGTGGATAACAACCCACAAAAAAGCACCGCAATGCGGTGCTTTTTTGTTGACGCCCAGATTCTGGCCCAGGTTCTGGCCCCGAACTGGCTTCAGGTAAAGCGCGGAATCGCGATACTGATGATGCCCAAGGCCAGCAGCGTGAAGCCGACACCCGGAATCAGATAGATAAACGGTACGGCCAGAATCAGCAACGCCAGACCGATCGCTGGCAGATCGCCGATACGACGGTCATCGCCTGCACGGGCGGTCAGTTTGCGCAGCAGCGTATCGATGCTGAGTTTGCCACCACCATGGAAGATCAGCGGCAGCAAGATCAGCATAAACAGCAATGGCACACGATAGTTACCAAAGCCTTTGTCGGTGATCGCATAGCCTTGCCATAGCTGTGCCAGGCTGGACCATTCAGCAGGCCAGTGGGTTGAGACAATGGCGATGGTGGTGATGACCAGCAGTGAGAATGCTGCGAACCGGGTAAACAGTCCGAGCAGCAGCAGTACTGAGAAAATGACCTCACCGTAGGCGACCATGTTCCAGTTGAGACCAGCAGGGAGCCAGTCAAATGGCATTGGAAACTCCTTGCCTGCAAACCAGCCTGGTGCTCCCGATTCGCCAACACTGGCGCCGAGTTTCATTTGCCCGGCCTTCCAGAATTCGGCGAACATGATCAGACGCAAGGTGGTTGGCCAAACCCAGTCACCAGACGCTCTCAAGCGCGCAGTCAGGTCATCGTATAAGTCAGTCACATGCATGTTGCTCTCCAGTTGTTGTTAAATGGTGTTATTAAACTGGCAACGAAATACCTATGGTATTCGTTGCACGCCGTTTGCGGCGCATGTCCGCAAACGGCCTCGCTACCCCGGACTTTCGGCCCGGGTATTAACCCGGCAATCTGTTTGCTTGCCGGCTTAATAGTAATAATCAAGCTGTCAGGCTTTTACCAGTATGCCGGGAATCACTCCCTTGCGCTGTAACCTCTGCATTTCAGCATGACCTTGCTGGATAAACTCAGCATCTGCCGTTTGCTTGAAACGGGCAGCCAACTGCTGCAGAATCTGCGTGCCGTTGGCGTTGCGGTTGTGCTGCAACAACTCGCACAATACAGCCGTAGCCGGTTGCAGTTCCATGAACGTAACCCGCTGTTTGCGATTGCGCTGCAACAGCAACCAGACCGGCTGCGGTAATGGCTTATCAGGTAAAAAGGTCTTGCTAATCCGATGCACAGGCCAATGATAACCCAGCAGCCTTGTCAGCGGCGACAAGACCGGAATGCCGGTGAGCAGATTACACTGCGCATCATAGTCATCCGGATCAAGCTCGGTGTTCTGTAACAACAGGTCGGTTTCTGCCCATTCATAATGCGCCAGCTCCAGCAAAAAACCGGGATCCTCACCGGGATTATCATCAGAATTATGGGCTTGGCTGCCTCGATGAGCATCTATAAAGGCGATGAATTCCTGGCCAATTTCAGGGAACAGCGGGGTCTTGGCGTGGTGACTGCGCAAGAAATCACGCACCAGTTCGTTCCAGTGCTGCGCAGCATAAATCGATTTCAGCACCGGAAAATTCTTGCCCAACAAGGAGCTGACGTTGTTGAATACCAGCCGACGATAAATCGCCATGCGACGATCTTCGATACCGGCTGGCGCCGGATTGGCCTGTGGATCGCGCAGGTGCATGGTGAAAGCATGCTGGATCTGCTGAAACCTGGGCGTGTCAGTGCTGTTCATGCTGAAATGTCATGGCTACGAATCGGCCTGCAATATGCCCGGATTATTCACTACCTGATCGTCGCGAGGTGGTTCCAGGCCTTGTGAATACGGTGTTTTTGCGACCGAGCGCACCGGAATCGTACTCACCTGTACGGTGAGGATGCGCGACCGAGTGAAACGCCGCAGGCGCAAGGCTTGGGGCCGCCGCAGTAGATTGGGTGGTGAATAATCCGGGATAAGACAAGTCAATGTCATCAGCCGTGACTGA
>JAJFKZ010000160.1 GCA_021772955.1 Gammaproteobacteria bacterium
AGTGACCGAAGCCTGTATCAAGTGCAAATACACCGATTGCGTCGAAGTCTGCCCGGTGGACTGTTTTCATGAAGGCCCGAATTTTCTGGTTATTGACCCGGAAGAATGCATCGACTGCACCTTGTGCGAGCCCGAGTGTCCAGTGGATGCAATTTATGCCGATGATGATGTGCCTGCTGAGCAAGAGCATTTTACCCAACTCAATGCCGAGCTCTCGCCACTGTGGCCGGTGATTTCGGCCATGAAAGACGCGCCGGAAGATGCTGATGAATGGGCTGAAGTTGAGGATAAGCTGAAATTTCTGGAACGCTGATACACACTACTAAACTGGCAACGAAATACTTATGGTATTCGTTGCGTGCCGTTCGCGGCGCATGTCCGCAAACGGCTTCGCTACACGGCCCAGGACCTTCGGTACGGGTATTAACCCGGCAATCTGTTTGATTGCCTGGTTAATAGTGACGATCAACGGCAGTCTCAGGCAGCAGTCACTTCTGCAGCCCATGAGCAACCGCTTGAGTAGGCTAGCCCGCATCTCGCATGAGGGATTCGGATTTTAGGGGAAATCTGCAAAATTACGATGGCAGATTTTTCCTAACACCGAATAGGACAAACTGTACTTTTGCAATTTCGATCAATTTCGTTTTAACTTATTGGTGTGCATACGCTTTTCTTACCTGAACGTCCGACCTCGTGCAATAGGCGGGCTTGCAAACCTCTGAATAACTAGCCATGCAGTGCGTTTTGCTCGGCAAGTCGTCGATGGCGTGGTGCGACCGCAGTGACCGTAGCCACTGCTATAGGTGCAGGTAGCGCTCGCAGGGCCTGTCCCGAACAAAGTCCCGGGAACGATGGATAGCTATTCTGAAGTTTCATAGCATGGCCCATGCAGAAATCCACTGTCTGCCATTCCACTTGGCATTGATCATTTTGTGCTAGGTCTTTATCGCTGTATATTCAGAAAATATTCCAAAAAATACACCATGTTTTGCGCTCTCAAAACCCGCTTGTTGCAACACCGCCAGAATTATCTCTGGATCAACACAATTGTCGATGGTATCCCAGGTATAGCGCATCAATAATTGTGCATGCCTGGAGCGGCTTAACACTCTGGTTACCATCGGAATGATAATGAGCATATAAATTCGGAGAAAATACGACCCGAGCTTATTTTTTGGTTTGGATAGTTCCAACAGTAACAGCTTTCCGCCATGATCGAGAACGCGATGACATTCAACAAAGGCCGCATTCAGATCGTCCAGATGGCGCAGCGCATAACCAATCGTCAGCATGTCGAATTGCTGAGCTGGGAATGGCATGGCTTCACACAGTCCATTGATGATATTGACTACACCGTTGCTCCTGGCCTGGCGCAACATGCCAATACTGGGATCCAGCGCAATGACGTTGCCATTAGCCCCTGTTTTTTGCTGTGCAATCAAAGCCAGAACCCCGGTTCCGCAGCCCACATCAAGCAATTGCATATTGGCACCAAGCCCGTGACGTTTGAGCGCCCAGGCTCGATACAGTCGCCCAGAACCAAATGACATCATTGTGTTTATGCGGTCGTAATATCGAGCACTGGCATCGAACATTTCATCAACGCGTTGACGTCGACAGCTGACGTCTGGATAGTACTTTTTCAGCACCGGGTGGGGAGTGAGCCGTGCTTGCTGGCTGTGCTTCTCTTTTATCTGATTCATGGTTGTTCCATCAGTATTGGTTGCCGTGCCAAACAGCATCGTGCTGTGGTTTTGAGACCACCCACCTAATAGACCAGGCTAATGCGTGAGGCGATGCAACATGGCCTGCCGTCGCCCGAGCTTGGCCCACAACAACCCACAGACAAACCAGCATACATAACCAGCTTCGGTAATGGTTCGCCACAAGTTTGCCAGGTTGATCTGCAAGCGCGGTTCTGCCGTTAACAATATCACCGGTAGCCCAAGCTGTCTTGCAAGTATCCGTAAACGTCCCAGGTGGTAACGACTGGATAGCACATAAACCGGCTCTGACTCGATGCATAATTCGCGCGCATGGCGCAGATTTTCGAAACTGTTCTCGGACTGCTCCTCGAGTTCGATTTTACTATCTGCAATAACCGTGTTCGCGAGTAGCCAGCGCCGCCCCGCTGCCGCCTCGGATGGCGCACCTCCACCAAGCAGGATCAAGCGCAATTCTGGTGCATGAGTGAGCAATTCAACCGCGCGCTGCAAGCGAGCAATGTAATCGGGCGTAGGCTGACGATTCTGCAGACGGTGCCCACACACCAGCAACGTTCCTGCCTGGGGAGCGGAATGGCGCATCAGAGCATGGCGCATGACCCAAACCCAGGCACAAAACCAGATCAATCCACCACTGATAACAACCAACACGAGGCTGACAATCAGTGTTTCCACCAGCATCGGGTCTTTAAGAATCTTCTTGACTGTGAATTGATGGCTCATTGAGATACATTGAAACCGGGTCTCGGCCTTGAACTGATCAGATAGAGTGGACTTTATCCCAGACGATGGCCATTGCCAGTCGTAGTAGTCCTGATATTATAATGACTTGATGATGATACCGTTTACCAAATCCAGACGCCCAGTAGCGCCTTGCGGACACTGACCCAAGCCATGCATATCACTGCCATGACGCTGAGCTGCGCAGCTGGCGTAGGTCTGCCCGCTGTTCGCGCCGCACTGCATGCTGCTCGCACAGGTTTGCGCGTGAATGACTTCCCCCACTGTGATCTGGAGACCTGGATTGGACGAGTTGATGGCATCGAAGAAATCTGCCTGGACCAGCAGTTTACCGGATGGAGTTGCCGCAATAATCAGCTGGCCATGCTTGGTCTTGAGCAGGATCAGTTCATGGCCAGCGTCAGCAGCCTGAAACAGCGCGTTGATCCAACACGTATTGCTTGCATCATCGGTACCACGACTGCTGGCATCAGCAACACTGAAGCAGCCTATCGTGGGCTGCCCCGCGGTCAGGGTTTTCAGGCCGAGCATCTGCAGCCCCGAGTGCACAGCCAGCATGTAAGCGCGTCATTTGTTGCCGAGGTGCTGGGCCTGGATGGACCTGTGCTAACTGTTTCCACGGCCTGCTCATCCAGTGCCAAGGTGTTTGCCAATGCAGTCAGACTCATCAACTCGGGATGGGTGGACGCGGCCATAGTAGGTGGCGTCGATAGTCTGTGTTTATCGGTCTTGTATGGCTTCCATTCTTTGGAGCTGATCTCCAACCACCCATGTCAGCCATTTGACCTCAACCGCAGTGGTCTTAGTCTGGGCGAAGCGGCCGGATTTGCGATTCTGGAACGTCATAACAGTGCTAACTCACAGGGGCGTCTGCTTGGCTTTGGCGAGAGCTCTGACGCGCACCACATGGCATCGCCGCATCCGGACGGCAGTGGCGCTCGTGCTGCCATGCAGCAAGCGCTCGATTCAGCACAATTGCAACCGGAGCAGATCAGCTATATCAATTGCCATGGTACCGCCACACCACTTAATGATCGGATTGAAGCTGCAGCGATCAAACAGGTTTTTCCGAAGCCTCCACCTGCAGCGTCGACCAAGGCTTTTACTGGCCACACGCTGGGTGCTGCCGGTATCACCGAATCCATACTCAGCTTGCTGTCACTGCAGGAACAATGGGTGCCTGCCAGTCTGAATTGCCAAGCGCCTGAAGCTGAATGGGCCGATTTTATCCTGACTGCTGCGCAGCACATGCCAGTGAACTACGTGCTGAACAATGCCTTCGGCTTTGGTGGCAGCAATACCAGCCTGCTGTTCGGTCGCGCATGAACATCGATGTTGATGTTCTTGGCGTCGGGGTCTGCGCTCCCGGACTGGCTGACTGGAACAGTTTGATGGCGGCATTTTCCGGAGCCGAACTTGATACTGATCAAGCAGCAAACCATGGGACATTGCTTTCTGCACGTGACCGGCGGCGTGCGCCGAGCACAGTCAAGCTTACGTTTTCTGCCGCAGAACAAGCCTGTGTCATGGCCGGCATTGCACCTGATGAGCCCATTGCCATCTTCAGCACTTCGATGGGCGACATGGCAATTTCCGATTACATGTGTCAAGTTCTGGCAGAAAGTCCACAGCAGCTGTCGCCCACTCGCTTTCATAACTCTGTGCACAATGCCGCCTCAGGTTACTGGTCCATAGGTGTCGGCGCCAAAGGCGATATCACTGCCTTGTGCGGTGGCGTTGACAGCGCCACGGTAGGTCTTATTGATGCTTTGAGCCGCATTGGTGGAACCACCAAGCCGGTGCTGGTGGTCATTTATGACGACATTGCGGTTGGGCCAATGCGTGAGCTGTTCCCAGCCAATTACCCTTTTTGCGCTGCATTGCTCTTGTCCCGTCCGACCACAGCAGCGGCGCTGATGAAGCTTCGCGCCAGCCCGGTACGCAGACAGGACAGCACAGTTGCCATGCCGCCAGCATTGGCCCAACGGATCGAGGATAACCCTGCCGCACGCCTGTTACCGCTGCTGGCATTGATCGGCGGACATACCGATGCGCCGATCACTCTGGGTGCTGAGCAAGGACCGGGTATTGAGTTTCGCAGGCGCATGCTGTGAAAGTCTGCGCAGTCATACCGGCCCGCAATGAAGGTCGCACCATTCGCGCTATCGCCAGCGCTACCCGCGCACAGGTGTCACAGGTCATCGTTGTTGATGACGGCTCGGATGATGACACTGCAGAACAACTGCAGGGTCTGGATGTGCAGCTAATACGTCGTCCGCAGGCCGGCGGCAAGGCAGCAGCACTGGCTGATGGTTTCACCCAGGCACTCCACAATGAATGCCAATGGGTAGTCACTCTGGATGGAGATGGTCAGCACAACCCTGCGGATATTTCACGTCTGCTCGAGGTTGCCCGGATACGGCCACAACAGCTGATTCTGGGTGCACGCGTGCGGCAGCGACACAGACAGCCGGGGCTACGTAAATTCGCCAACCGATTTGCAGATTTCTGGATTTCCTGGGCCAGCGGCCAACATGTGGCCGACAGTCAAACCGGCTTTCGGGTTTATCCACGTGCATTATTGCAACAAGTACAGCCATCAACCAGTCGTCGGCATGGCTTTGTGTACGAGACCGCGATGCTCATTGACGGTGCACGTGCAGGTTTTCCCTGCATTGCCGTTGCCATTGACAGTGTCTACCACGCCGATGCGAGACCCAGTTTTTTTCGACCGGGCAAGGATGTCTGGGAGATATTCTGTTTCGTGTTCTGCAAAATAATATTGAGCGGCGGTTATTGGCATGGTCTGTGGCGCTCATTAACGCAAAAATCCCAGGGATTATCCGACTGAGACTCTCGCCACTGCACGGCGATATCGAACTCGCAATCTCTGGTTAATGATGTGGCAACTGCAGGCGCTTGTGCGTCAGCTGCCGAGCTCGTCGTTCGTTCAGATCATTCCACGATTGCCCCAGACATTTGCGCATCAATCCGTCAATGCTGCGCACAATAAACAGGTTGTAAACCATCTTGCTGATGCCACCAGTCGAGCGTGGAAAGGCTCGTAAGGACATCGACATACTGGGCTCTTCATATTCCACGTAATGCCAGTAACCAGGCGGAATATACAAAACATCACCGTGATTCAGTTCTGCGAGTTGTCCCTTGGCATACCGAAGCGCCGGATAGCTGTGATAATCCGGAGCAATGATTTTGGCATCAAACAATGCGCTGAAGGAAAACGGGACTCGGTACAGGAAAGGTGTTTGATCAGGCGCAAACAGATACACTTTTTTGCGACCACCAAAATGACAAAGAAGAATATCTGCCAGATCTATATCAAAGTGAAGTTGCACTTTTGCACCCTTGCCACCCAGAAACAATACTGGCAGTTTTTTAAAAAACCTCAAACCGATGTCAGGGTAACTGAAGTCCTCCCGCAGTTGCGGTATCGAATGGAAAAAATTGAAGAAAAAGAGGCGTAGATCTTTCTCTCCTTCGTGTACTTTTTGCAGGTATTCACGCAGTGGCAATGTTGCTGTGGGTGCATGCTGATGTTTGCGATTGCGTGATGGCTCGCTGTTGTACAAGGGTACAAGCACATCACCCGCTAGCTCCTGCAAGTAATCCAGAGACCATTTTTCCCGTGCCGGCCAGGTTTCCGTGAGTCGCTCCAGAATCACCGGCACAGCAGGCTGCTTATGGTTCTGCTCAAAATTTTGCCGGCTAATACTGTCGATGCGCCGTACTGGAGAAAATGGAATCATTGCCAAAACGATGCGATTGATCCAGCCACCAGCCAGACAGCTTATCGCGGCGCTGTGGACCGCTGCTGATAGCAGCGATCCATTTGCGTCACCGCTTCTACCTCGACCAGAAGGTCTGCGCGGCAGATATCACCGCGCAGGCCTGCCAGGCGCACCTGTGGCCATTGTTGCAGCAGTCGTGCCTGTATCAAGGGCCAATCCCGGGCATGCCGTACATACACGCGCAGCAAACTGTGTTGATCGAAATCGTGACTGGTTTCTGCTACGCCCAATTGATCGGCACTTGCTGCAAGCAAGGTGCTGAGGTTGAAAATGGTTTCTTCCAGTTGTGCGGCAACATCACCTGCATGCCTGGAGGCATGCCCAACCACACTGGAAGTACCGGAAATCATCAACAGCGGCCTGTCGCCATCGCTGTGCACTGCGGTCGCACGCGCAAATGATGGTCCGCGTGGCCCGTATGCTCGCGGATAGTGATAAGCGCTGATCTGCCGCGGATTCTCGATATTGACGGCGGCCGTATCGCTGCACAACATGAAGATACGAAGTATATTGTCATCACCGCCAATGGCCGTACCGGCACACAGTAGCGAGTCGCTGATACCTGCACTAACCAGCGCATCAGCTCGTCCAATGCAAAATTTGCGATAGCGCTCGGCATCCCCGCTGCCGGCATTGATCAAGGGTATATAATTCCAGGCACGTACCGGCCAATTACAGCCTTCACGCGTGGCCAACTCCAGCATACGAGCGTAGCTGTTATTGGCTATCGTCGCTATATCCTGATGACCATCGTCTGGTTGTTCATAGGCCAAAAACATCAGACCACCAGATCGACGCCAAATCACGTTGCCGTGCTGACCAAAGCTGGGCGCCATGTTCGTTTGCCAGAACTCGCTGCATAAATCACCGCCCAGAAACTCCAGCCCGGTTGACCAGCCAGACTCCAGCTCATGCAACATGGTAAAACACATCAGCGTATACCTGTCGGGGTCAGCCTCGCTGTGGACAGAGAGTTGTCCGGGTCGCATTATCTGCAGTTGTGATGAATGCTCAAGCAACATGCTCAAAAACACCCCGGGCATTACGTCGCCGTTGTCGCCATTCCCGCCACGCACTGGGCAGCAGGCGCAGACTCACCATTGCATAAATCAATCGGAAAGCTCGCAGACGCCAGATGACACGTAGATTATCATGCACGTCACCGGCCAGCACCGCTATCACAGCTTCCCGGATTTGCAGCAAGTCACCAGGGCGCAAGAACATCTGCCGCATCGCCGGCGCATGAAAGCGGTAGATAAACCATGACATTTCGCGAACGCCACGACGGATCCTGGTGCGCATCCGTTTGCGTGCCTGCTTGGCCGTGTAACTGTCGTTGGCCAATTCAGCCAACACGACATCAGCACCACATTCTGCGCTGTACATGCCAAAAAACACGCCGGAAGAAAACACCGGGTCGATAAAGAGACCAGCATCACCCAGTAGCAGCCAGTTTGGTCCCTCCATTTTTGAAGCAAAGTAGGAATAATTGCCGGTTGCTGTAATAGCTGTCTGCAACTTGCCTGCTGCAAGACGCTGCCAGGCATGTGGATTACACTCGATCGTGGCATAGAAAAAAGCTTCCAAATCCGTGCCACGCTGGCGCATATAGCCAGGATTACAAACTGCCCCAACACTCATGACACCATCGGGTAGCGGAATCATCCAGATCCAGCCATGATCAAACCAGTACAAGCTGATATTGCCTGCTGCATCACCGGGGCGCTGCGATACACCCAGAAAATGCCCAAACATCGCCGCTGTGGCGTGCTCTCGGTTGCGTTGCTGCAGCTTGAATTTACGCGCCAGCAGGGCGTCACGCCCACTCGCATCCACAACAAACCTCGCAGTAATCTGATGTCTGGCCCCGGCGTGATCGAACTCCAGCATAGCTTGCTGCGGATGGGACAAATCAACATCGCGCACCCGCGCATCAGTCATGACCGTTGCGCCACTGGCGGCAGCGGTTTCAAACAGCAGCTGATCAAAGCGTGCGCGTGGCACCTGATAGGCATGCTCACAGCCCGGCACCAGATCCAATGCATCAGCGAAACGAATTTCCTGAGATTGTTCCACCACCGCTTCCGCAGTAAAGTCGACACCGGGCTTGTAGACTCCCAACTCTGCCACCTTTTCTGCCAGTCCAAGACGGCGCAATATTTTCATGTTATGCGGCAACAGCGACTCGCCGATGTGAAAACGGGGATGACTGCCTTTTTCCAGCACCAGCACAGAATGACCCTGCCTGGCCACCAGGCTGGCGATGGTCGATCCGGTGGGCCCGCCACCGATCACGACCAGGTCATACCGTTTGGGCTCGGCACCTTGTGGGGTCGTCACGGTGCCGCTGTTTGTGTTGTTGTTCACATTTACCTATGCGTGTTGACTCGGGACCTGCACATTGAATCTGCTTATTGTTAATGCGTTTTTATGACCAGGACACGATGTCCTGTGGAACAGTTTAATCCTTATGACGAGATCATAACCCAACTCGATTATGGCTTGTTCAACATTTTACTGGTGTCGAAAGCCAACCATCGCCGCAGCTGTTGTTTGCACGGCCTGGTCACAGCATTCATTACGGTTGCAGCTTGAATGCAGAGCAGCTCAGATTCATTGCTTGCATTCAAGTTATAATGCAAGAATACTAGTCATCGATAAAAAACACTAAAACAGCAGCGTGATCGTCGTAGTCGTTCCGGTTTCGAGTCCAATCAACCAATAGCCTCGATACTGGCCAGCTATCACCATAACGCACAAACAGGGTTCTAACCATATCTGGAGGGAGAACAGAGGCATGAGTGCAGTGCAATCACCACAAGAGCACAAACTGGCAGAGTTGATCGTGGAGGCTTTGAACCTGGAGGATCTCGAAGCGGATGCGATTGATGTCGAAAAACCACTTTTCGGCCATGAATACGGCCTGGATTCCATCGATGCGCTGGAGTTGACTTTAGCCATTTCAAAAACCTACGGGGTACAGCTGAAAGCTGATGATGGGCAAAACTTAAAGGCCTTTGCCAATCTGCGTGCGCTGTCAGCGCACATTGAACTGCTTCAAGGAAAATCCTGAAAATAGCTTGAAAAACAATATCATGTCAATGAATTTATGCAGGTGGTTGGCGATTGGAGGCTACCCACTACTGATCATTGTCAGCTTGTGGCTGCAGCAGCCGCAGTTACGTTCACTGGGGCTGCCTTTGTTGGCCATCGCGGTAGTTGGACCACTATCGTACTCCCGCAAGAACATCGTCATCATCATGCTGCTGACCTGCGGTCTCGCGCTGCTGGTGTTGTGGAAACCGGTCTTGGCGCTATGGCCACCCAGTCTGTTATGCCTGTCCGTTGCCGTGATGTTCGGCCTGTCTTTGCGGCCGGGAAAAACACCACTGATTGAACGCTTCGCAACCATTGTTCTGCATGCAAATGATCTAGAGGCACCGCACAATTCTGAGCGCTGGATGCGTGTTTGGACCTGGCTATGGACAGCTATGATGGCGTTGCTGGGTTTGGTTGCTGTGGCTCTCGCACTGGTCGATATGGCTTCTGCATGGACCATCTGGATGGTTGTGGTAGTGCCCACCAGTATGCTTATTTTGCTGCTCATTGAGTTTTACCTGCGCCGTTATCGCTTTCCTGAGCAGCCGCGCTGGTCACCGGTTTACTTTCTGCGAGCGGTAGTGCGCGTACCTCCACACAAGATTACAGAATGAAAACCCTGCCGCTGTGCTACCGCGACAAGAATGACTTGCTGCTAGTGCATGCCGGCAAACCCATCTCGCGCTCGCGTTTCATCGGCCTGTGCCAGGCACTTGCCAGACAACTGCCTGAAGATTCAGCAGTCATCAATCTGTGTGAGGATCGGCTTGCCTTCAGCGTGACCTTTTGCGCAACCCTGATAACCGGTGGCTACAATCTGCTGCCCGCCAACCGATTGCCGGCGAGCATTGACCAACTGTTGGCACGTCATCCTCAAGCCACTATCATCAGCGATCGCAACAACAAGGACATGTACGCCTCGGCCATCGCCATTCGGGAGTTGCTCAGTCAAGCTGCAGACAGCCCTGATCTGCCGCAGGTTCCCGCCCAGCAACTGGCCGCTGTGGTGTACACCTCCGGAACTGCCGGACCTGCATCCGAAATCAAAAAAACCTGGAGAACCCTGCACGACTCCAGTCAAATCAACATGGCCGAATACGGTCCAAAATCACTTACTCATGGCCTGGCCACAGTACCCCCTCAGCACATGTGGGGACTGGAAACGACCGTGCTTGCACCACTGTTCGCGCCCCTGGTATTGACCTCCGATCAACCAATGTTTGCAGCCGACATCATTGCCGGTCTGCAGCAGCTTGCTGTGCCCGGCGCACTGATCAGCACTCCGGTGCATTTGCGCGCGCTGCTGCACTGTGGCATACCATTACCGCGTCTTGATCGCATTTATTCGGCTACTGCGCCACTAAACAAATCAATTGCCTTACAGCTGGAACAACTTACCGGCGCCGATGTAATCGATGTTTATGGCTGTTCGGAGGCAGGCTGTGTGGCAAAAAAGGCGGCGGCCCACGAAGACGACTGGCAGCTGTTCGAGGCCTTCAAGCTGAATCAACAAGGCAGTACCCACTATGTCAGCGCCGCACACCTGCCTGGCCCCATAGCACTGATGGACATGCTCGAAACCAGTGATGAGGGCCGGTTCAGATTGCTTGGGCGGCAAGGTGATCTGATCAACATTGCCGGCAAGCGAGCGAGTATCGCAGAGCTGACACAGCAGCTGCTGGACATTCCTGGCGTGCTCGACGGTATCATTTTTCAACCGCCAACCAGCATTGAAGACACCACCACGCGGCTGGCCGCACTGGTGGTGGCACCGCGTATGAGCACCATCGAGCTACGCCAGCAGTTGGGCCAACGTATCGATGCTGCCTTCTTACCGCGTCCACTGCGATTGGTGGAGTCACTGCCCAGAACCATGTCCGGCAAATTACCGGCACACGCCCTGTTGCAGTTGTACGCGCTGGTTCGTGAAGACATTTGCTGACCAGCTTGTGATCGAGGCCGTGGTAGCTGCAGATCACCCGGCTCTGCCCGGCCATTTTCCAGGGCAACCTATTGTCCCGGGTGTGATTCTGCTGGCCATGGTTCACGACCATGCCCGGCAACAGCTAGGCTTCACATCTGCAGCCAGCACCTGGACACGCATCAGATTCATGCGTCCTGTGCTGCCCGATCAACGTTTTAATATCGCACTGCAGGGCGGCTTTGATCGGTTTACTTTCACCATCAGCAGCGCAATCGGAGAGCGGATTGCTGCAGGCCAGTGTCGCGGTAATGCACTGGCGTGAACGGCCCGAAGGCGGTAACCGAACCTGGTTGCTGATTATTCGCTGGATGATTCTGCATATCGGTCGATCAACCGCATGGTTTTTCATGTTTCCCACCGCTTTGTACTTTTTTCTGGTGCGGACCGATGAGCGTCGAGCTTCCAAACAATGGTTGCAGCAAGTCCAGGCACCACTGCAGGGCTATCCGGGGGTGCTCAGACACATCTTCACATTTGCCATGACCATTGTTGATCGCGTACTGATGCTGTCTGCTCGCGATGCTGAACTGGACCTTCAAGCGGAGGGTCTGGAACAACTCAACCAGTCACTGCAAAAAGGGCAGGGTTGCCTGTTGTTGGGCTCTCATCTGGGCAGTTTCGAGGCAATTCGTGCTCTGCAACGGCATGCACCATCAGGTAACCAGATCAAGGTGGTTATGGATCGCCAGCAGAACTCGCTGATCACACGTGTCATGGAGGAAATCAATCCCGACATCAGCAACACGGTGATCGATGCTCGTCAATCTGGTCCGATAATTGTGATTGAGGCTGCGCAAGCACTCGCCGAGGGTGCCATCGTAACCATGCTGGCTGATCGCATATTTCGGCATGAAGCCAGTGCTGAGGTATCGTTCATGCAACGACCCACTCGGTTTCCGTTGGCACCACTGGGAATGGCGGCGGCATTGGATGTGGATGTTTTTGTGGTGTTCGGCCTGTACACTGGCAAAGGCTGTTACAAGGTGATATTCGAACCACTACCTAGACCCGCAACGCGTCCAGGCACACGTCATGAAAAACGCCTGCAACTGCAACAATGGGTTGCCCTGTATGCTCAGAGACTAGAGTATTACGCGCGTCGCTATCCTTACAACTGGTTTAATTTTTATGATTACTGGAACACTGATCGGGATGCTGTTACTGACCCAGGTAGCTACCAGCAGCAGTGACCCTGATCTGATCTCGTTGTTTGAGCGTATCGCCGCAGGACCAAGCGCAAGCCTTGGCTTTGAAGAAGTACGCACTTCTGAATTGCTGCAACAGCCGGTGCTGATTTCGGGCACGCTAAGCTACGCTGATGATGGCCGACTGATCCGCGATATCCAGCAGCCGAGACGCGAAACTCACATATTGTTCCAGGACCATGTCGAGATCAGCAGGCCCGGCGGCTACTTCCGCAGCTTCAGCCTGCACAAGGCGCCGGAATTGCAGGCGCTGCGCTATGCCTTATCCGCAGTATTGACCGGACAGGCACAACAACTGCAGGAACATTTCGATCTGATCTGGTGGCATGACCATGAGCACTGGCGCTTGCGGCTGACACCGCGTGATGAAGCTGTCGCACAGGCTCTGGAAGCACTGGTCATGTCAGGGCACAACGATCAGATCGATGCCATTGAACTGCAACTGCGTGGCGCCGAATTGATTCACATGGACCTGTATGCAGCAGATCAGGACTGAGTTGCAGCGCATCTGGCCGGCAGCCTTGATCGTTGCCATTGCGGTAGCAGGCGTGATAATGCTGCTGCAACACTTGTCACTGGATCAACGTATTACAGCGTTTCTACCGCATCCGGCAGATCCTCAGCAAGCGCTGGTCATTGATCAGATCGGGTCCAGTTCGGGTGGGCGCATGATTCTGGCTGCGCTTTCTGGAGCCAACCCGCAACAGCTTGCGCAGAGCAGTCGCCTGCTGGCAGCCCGGTGGCGCGAGTTGCCCAACGTGGAGCGCGTCGAAAACGGCGCACAGGAACTTGATCCAGAAACGGAAGCAAGACTGATGCAACTGCGGTTATTGCTGGTGGACGATGTACAGCAACGTCTGCGGCCTGCAGCCATTGACGAGCAACTGAGCCAACGCTTGTCCGAGATTACGCTCGGCGGGCAGCAACTGGATGCCTGGGTGCGACGAGATCCGCTCGGGATACTGCCAGATCTCGGTGCCAAACTGGCCTCGTCGCAAGCACCACAACGCTTTGCTGGGGTTTGGTTTGACACCACAAACGAACGCGCCTTGATGCTGGTAATGAGTGCTCATGAGGCTTTCGCAACGGATGCGCAGGCAGCTCTTGTCACTGCAATGCGTCAGACATTCAAAGCACTGGAGCTTGCGGACCAACTCACACTGGAGTTGGCCGGTGCCCCCATTATCGCCATTGACAGTGCCGCATCAACACGCGAGGAAGCCACGCGGTTGTCCATCGCCGGTAGCGTGTTTTTGTTGCTGGTACTGATGTGGTTCTGGCGCTCAGCAGCATTGGTCATCAGCGCTGCGATCCCGCTGACTGTCGGCATCCTCAGCGGCTTGCTAGTGACCATGCTCAGCTTTGGTCAAGTGCATGGCTTGACGCTCGCCTTCGGTTTCACATTGTTGGGGCTGGCTCTGGACTATCCGGTCCACCTGTTCGCCCACGCCAGCGGCCGCAGCTTGCAGCAGGCTGCGCGTGAGATATCCAAACCACTGTTAATGGGCGCCGGCAGCACAATCATTGCCTATCTTGCCATCTGGAATTCGGCCAGTCCGGGCCTGGCCCAACTGGGCGCTTTCTCAGCTGCCGGTCTGGCGGCTGCAGCGCTGGCTACTCTGTTGCTGCCCAGGCTGCAGCTCGAAATTCCAGATAAACCCCATGTTCGTCACAGGCGAAACTGGTCACTACCGTGGTTGCCAGCATTCCTGGCTGTGGCCGCGTGTGCGGCATTGTATTTCCAGGGTGATGAGCTGTGGTCGTCCGATCTTAACCGGCTGACTCCGGTGAGCGATGAGCTGCTGATGCAGGACAAGCGCTTGCGCCAGCAACTTGGAAGCGGTGATGTTCGCCACCTGCTGGTTATTTCAGCAGCCACGCTAGAACACACACTGACCGCCACTGAAACAACTGTGCAACTACTGAGTGACGCTCAAGCAGCGGGCATAGTGAATGGCTGGCAGGCTGTCACGACGATCATTCCCAGCCAGAAATCGCAAGCACAACGGCGCGCAGACTGGCCCGATGCAATGACCATGAACAAGCTTTTGCAAGCGGCCGACAACCCATTCAAACCGCAGGCTTTCCAGCCCTTTTTGGACGACCTTGCGGAGTTGCATCAAAACACGATGATTGGACCAGACAGCTGGCAGGGTACGCTGCTACAAACGCGTGTCGACAGTCTGTTGCAGCGCATGGACAAGGGCTGGCGTTCGATCATTGTCCCAGCCGGCCTGCATGACTCTGACGCACTGGTCAGTTTGTTGCAGCAAGCGCATAGCGAAGCGTATCTGATCGACCTCAAAGCCACATCGGAAGCCATGGTTAGCGCCTATCGTCATGATGCCAGCGTAAGCATGGCGATTGCTGCGCTGTTGATTGCGGTGTTGATCAGTTTGCGACTGGGTAATGCCTGGCTTGGTTTACGTATCATCACTGCTCCGCTGGCGGCAACCTTGTGTACGGCACTGGTCATGAGCCAGTTGGATCAGGGCTTGACCATCATTCACCTGATCGGATTACTGCTGTCTGCCAGTATCGGCCTGGATTATGCTATCTTTTCGATGACCATGACCGGCCCCGATCAACCGCGTGAACGCAGTAATCAGGCCATCCGGGTCTGTGCCTTGTCCAGTGGTGGCGTGTTTCTGATTCTGGCTCAGTCTGGTATAGGATTGCTGCACATGCTTGGTATGACTGTCACGCTTGGCATCTTCTTAGCGTGGCTATTTAGTCGTTTAATGCAACCCCCGTACCCAACCGACTGATGAGCCATCAGATCACTATTGCCGATCTCGTACCGCACGCTGGCGCCATGGTACTGCTGGATGAGGTTATCAGCTACGGTGCCGAGCACATCCATTGCCGAACTCAGCTACAGGATCTGCATCAGCACCCGCTGGCTCAGTCCGGTGTCCTTCCAGCCACTGCCCTGGCAGAGCTGGCGGGCCAGGCGATGGCCGTGCATGGTAGCCTGATCGATTCCGCAGCGCGCACCCCGCGCGCAGGTCAACTGGTTGCACTGGCCCGACTGGAGCTCCACATTGACGCGATTAACCAGGCACTCATGCTGGATATCCACGCCCAGTGGCTGGCTGGCGATGAACGCGGTACTGCGTATGAATTCCAGGTGAAAAATGGCGATCTGCTGCTTGCCGCTGGCCGGGCTACCATCATGTTCAGTAATCAGGAGAATAGATGATCCGCACATATAAAAAGGCACGCCCGCAACAGTGCCGCGCTTTGGTTACAGGTGGTTCCGGTGGTATTGGCGCCGCTATTTGTCAAGCTTTGGCAGATATGGGCCTGGCCGTGATCGTGCATGCCAACCAACATATAGAACGCGCGCAGCAAATCGCCACGAACATTTGCACAACCGGTGGCCTGGCCAGCTCTGTGCAATTTGACCTGAGCGACGACCAGGCCACGGCGACTGCCATGGCCAGACTGCTAGAGCATGACGCAATCAACGTGGTCGTGCACAACTCAGGAACGCATGATGATGCGCCTATGGCCGGCATGTCGGCGCTGCAATGGCAGCATGTCATTGAAGTCAATCTGAACGGCTTCTACCGCGCCGTCCAGCCAACGCTGATGGGTATGGCACGGCTGCGCTGGGGACGGGTCATTGCCATCTCCAGTGTGTCTGCACGCATTGGTAATCGAGGTCAGACCAACTATGCCGCAGCCAAAGCTGGTTTGCATGGCAGCATCATGTCATTGTCCCGAGAGATGGGTGGACGCGGCATCACCGCCAATGTCATCGCTCCCGGCCTGATCGATACCAGCATGACAGCACATGCCAACCTGGATGCTATGTTGCAACTGATTCCTGCCGGACGCCTGGGCACGCCAGTCGAGGTTGCCGCGCTGGCGGCTTTTTTGTGTTCTGATTCAGCCGCCTACATCAATGGCCAGGTTATCGGCATCGACGGCGGACTGGCACCTGGCTGAAATGTGCTGTGCGGTGGCCACTGAAGTTGCCGATACGTACCGACGCGCCCATTCACATAATGCCATGCAATTGACCATGGGCCAGAATAACAGCATAAAAAAAGGCGGCCAGTGGCCGCCGTCAATTGGAGTGCTGTTGTAACTGCCCGTTACTATTGCCCGTATCAATGCAGCCGCAGCTGCACACTCAGTTTGCTGCCATAGGGGCCACTGCGATAGCTGACACCTGTACGATTATCATGTCCGCGAGAATGCGGGTTGTAGCCCTTGCGCTGATACGGCGCAGAATTGCGGGCAAGTTGGCGCTGATAGCGCTGATAGTCGGCCTCGACATCGTGCAAGGCATAGCCAACCTGGTTCAGCACATTGGCATCACCGCCACGGTAGGCGAGGTAACCGCGTAAGTCATAGTAGGCTTTGCTGGCATACTGATAGGCCTGTTGTAACTGATACTCATCGGCATTTCGCTTGATCAGGTAATACAGTTCGTCGCTGGCCTGATACAGGCGTTTGCTGGCAGTACGGACCTTGCCGCTGTAACTATAGCGCTTGGCGTAGTGTTGGAAGTCCTTGGCCTGATCACTCAGGCGATAACTGCTAGCGAGCAATTTCTGCTGCGATTGCTGGTAGGCATAATCGTCATGACCAGCCCAACTGACCGGTGCGGCCAGCGCCGCAGCAAACAGACCCAGTACAGAAATAACGGTGCGTGTGTTCATGGTCTTGCTCCTGTGTTGTTTAACGCAGGGCCAGATTAGCAAAGCAGTATTGAACCGGTTGTGAACCGTTATTGAATCGTATATGAACAGCACTGCTGTAGTCAGTGCGGGCGTGCTCTTGTCAGCAATGGTGTGGGTGTCACTGAATGCAAAGCTATCTGAGCCGCAAGGAAGACAAGTTTCATCATGTCATTGGCAGCAAAAACGCAATCCGACAAGCAGCAGCAAAGCTTGGCAGGCGCTTTCTGCAGGGCATTGCTGTAGCTGAGCGCTTGTTTCCCCAGCGAATATAGCTGAAACCTCCATACATCGTGCTGATCGGCATTTGCCGAGGTTTGGCATGCCTGGGGTTTGGGGTTTACTGCTGATGACTTGCCCCTTTATAATTGAACCACTCGCTATGTTAGGATTTCTCAAAACTGGAGGAACCCATGAAGCGCAAACGATTTACAGAAGAACAGATCATCAGAATCTTGCACGAAGCCGAGGCTGGGCTGACGGTGGCGGACGTGTGCCGCAAGCACAATTTCTCGGAGCAATCGTTTTATCGATGGAAAGCGAAGTTCGGTGGCATGGAGGTATCAGAAGCCAAACGCCTGCGTGAGCTGGAGCGCGAGAACGGTGAACTCAAGCGTATTGTTGCTGAGCAAACCCTTGATATTCGCATGCTCAAGGACGTCAACAGTCGAAAGTGGTGAGCCTGCCAGAGCGGCGCCGCTGCGTCACGTATTTACAAAATACGTATACCGTCAGTGAGCGCCGCGCCTGTCAGGCGATGAGCATGAATCGAGGCACCTATCGCTACCAGGCCAGCAAGCCGATTGAAAATCTCTGGACACCCACACTTGTCAACCCCACACTCATCAGCAGGCACTCAAGCCGGCTGTATAATCTGGTTAAGCAACGCTAGCACCTCGGCAAAATGGGCGTCAGTCAATTTTTTCATCGGGTGCTGTGCGCCACCTCGCAGTCGCCAGTCGAAGGATTTGGGCTGATGACAGAGTACGTAACACGGCGGCCCGGCTTTGCGTCCTTTGATCACGCCCACGGCAACTGCAAAGGGGTTGTCCGCGTTGTAGTCTGCCGTGGTCATCGGCAGCCCGATCACCAGTGAAGTACGTTGGTTGAAGGCCTGGGGCGATAGCACCAGAAATGGATGGACATCGCGCATTTCAAGCCCACGCTGAGGGTTGCAGTCGATCCATATAACCTCCTGGCGCTGCGGCACCCAGGCGCTGCGTTTTACCACCGCTCAGCACCAATGTTGTCGCTGCCAATCATTGCTTCGCCGCCATGGCGTTCAGGATCAAACCTGGCCAGGCGCTGATCCAGAGTCAGCGGCTCATCGTGTAGCGGAGTAATAATGACCCGATCACCCTCTACTGTGATGCGCACTCGCTGATCTGCGTGCAGATCCGCAGCGCGGGCTATGGCCGCAGGCAGCCGCACGCCGAGATTGTTGCCCCAGTGTTTGATGTCAAGAACAATATCAGTCATGCTCGATGTCCGGGAAAATGTTTATACGCAGTTTAAACATTATCACAGCGGCTTGCAAGGATTAGCGTCGGGATTAACGAGGGTGATATTGGCCTACTCGAGACCGAAAACCCGGAAAACCCGCACTGGGGAAATCCGAAACACCACACACATTAGCAATCGCCCCAATTATTCAGTCCATTGCCACTCGGGCCAGCACTAGCCCGCTGGACCTGTCCGATCTTCAGCCGGTAGTGCAGATCCCTTTTCGATTCCGGTTAATGCTGCAGCGTCTCCGAAAACTACCGAATGCACGGTATTAATCCGACCACTGTTTGTGAGTTCGGATTATCATGCAGAATTGACCGGATGGTTGTCTATTCGGCAATCACCTGACATTGCTCACCCGCGTATTCAACCACGTCACCGGGGCTGATCTGCTTGCGCTTGCGGGTCTCGACCGCGCCATTGACCTTGACCTGCCCATCGGCAATGGCCATCTTGGCGTCGCCGCCGCTGGCGGCTTGACCCGCCAGCTTCAGCAATTTATACAGTTCAATGACCGGGGTATGGATCTGTACGACTTCCATAGCTTGTCTGAATCAGGGCATCGACGCCGGGTGATCAACTTGCTGATTGCGCATGGTTAAATCCCAGCCATCTGTGACTTCGCCCTTGATGAACAACAAGGTCATGCGATCGCTTTCTCCAATTCTCAGATACTCGTCGCGATTGCTATCACCAAGCCGCAATGACGGCGGCAAGGTCCAGACGCCTTCGGGATGCTCATGATCATCTTTGAGATTGGCATTGACTTCTGACTTCGCCAGCAGACTAAAACCAGCTGCATTGGCCAGCGCTATTACCGTGGCCTCGGGCACATAGCCTTGCTCTATACTGGTTTTTGCATCGGCACCTGCCGGGGCACGGTGCTGGACAATACCCAGACGCCCGCCGGGCTTGAGCACTTCATTGAAGTCAGCAAATACTGCTTCGGCAAGTCCGTCACTGATCCAGCCATGTATGTTGCGAAATGTCAGCACCATATCCACCTGACCTGCTGCGTTCAATGACTGGGTTTTTGGATCAGACCAGGCTATGGCCTTGACCTTGCCAAAAACCTGCGGGTTACCGCTAAATTTGCCCATCAACTCGTTGTGCAATTGGTAGCGATAATCTGGCTGCTCGGGCAGATTCGGATCGTAGCTGGCAACGATCAGCTTGCCGTTGTCGTGCAGCACCGGCGCCAGAATATCCGTGTACCAACCGCTACCCGGCCAGATTTCCAGCACCGTCATATCATCGGTCAGGCCAAAGAAGCTCAATGTGCCGATCGGATGCCGATACTGATCGCGGGCTTTGTTCTCGGCGCTGCGATGTGATGCGTAGGTTGCCGCTTCGATCTTTTGGGTCAAATCCCAGCCACGTGGCCGCGGATCATCTGCCTGATTGTCGAGGACGGGTTGTGCGAATACCGCAGCGGGCATCAGCAGCGCGCACAGTGCGGCTGACAAAAGTGGCTTGGTGTGCAAATGCTTCATTAAGGGCTCCAGGTTCATGGCTGATTCAGTGCTTGGTATGTTTTCAAAATTCACGGGCTATCAACTGTCATCGATATCATAATGCAACACGCTGTGCACTGCATGCGGCGCCAGTTTTTCCACCCCACCAAGACCGGCAAGCTCAATCATGAACACCGCTCCGGCGACTTTGGCACCGGCCAATTCCAGCAAATTGACCACCGCATTGGCGGTACCGCCGGTGGCCAGCACATCATCGATGATCACACAGCGCTGACCGGGCTGCACATCATCGCAATGCACTTCCAGATGATCGCTGCCGTACTCCAGCAGGTAATTCGCTTTGTGCGTTGCGCGTGGCAACTTGCCGTGCTTGCGCACCAGAATCAATGGCAAGCCCAGCTGTATGGCCACCGGTGCGGCAAACAGAAAACCGCGTGATTCCACACCAAACACAGCTTCGGCCCCGGTTTGCTGCACCAGTTCGGTCAGCTGATTGCAGACCTGCAAAAACGCTTTCGGGGCGGCCAATAACGGCGTGATATCCCGGTATCGAATACCTGGTTTGGGGAAATCTGGAACACTGATGATATAGTTTTTGAGATCAATCATAACCTGTTAGCTCTACATAACCGCGGCCTGTAACCGCACCCTCCTGCCATTCACCGCGCACGCTGACCGCGCCCTCCCAGTATTGGAATCGACCACTCCAGGCCTGATTCGGCAGCATCGCCCGCAGCTGCAGGTCAATGCCATGAACGGCAGATTGCAAGCGCCAAGCGATGGGGTAACGTTTGTTGTTTTGCCGATCATACCAGCTCGACAGTGCTTGCGCGCTGATATCCGAGTTTAGTAATGGTGTGACCTGCCCGGATGCGTCAACCAGTATGCCGGCACTGGCCTGATCTATGTCACCGTTTTGCAGACGCAGACGGTAAAACATCAGCTCATGACCATTATCCAATTGCAGCGCAAACCAGTCCCAGCCAGCCTGACGAGTATTCAAAGCGCTGGTACTCCATTCGCGATCAAGCCAGCTGGAGCCACTGACAGTCAGTACTTCATCACTCGACTGCGGCTGGGTGATGCGCAATTCACCGCTACTGTGCAGGCGCGTCATGCTGTAATACCAGGACGCATTGTCGCTGTCATCAGCACTTTTACGGCTCAAGCCGTTGTCACCTTGCAGCACCACCGGCTTGTCCGCATGCAAGGACAGCTGCAGGCTGAAATCGTCGCTGTCCATGAACAGCTCCATATCAGCAACCGCATGCGGATCAGTTTGCGGCGCAGCCAGCGTCCAACTGTTGACGCGTACCTGCAGGCGATCATCGGCGGCCTGGGCTGCGCCCGGCAGTTCACGACTAAGCTGTTCGCTGGTGTAAAAACGCTGCTGGTCAATATCGCTGACCGCCGCCTGCGCCAACCACACCGCAGCCGTGCTCCAGGCCGAGGTCGCTGTAGCGGCAACCTTCTGTGACTGCGCAGGTGGCCGTAGCAATACACGAAAAAAGGTCAGCTGATAGCCAAAACGACGACCATTTTCGGCTTGTAGATTACCAGTGACGTACCACCATTCAGTACGATAGCCGTGATGGTGGCCGTGGTCTTTCGGGAACACAAACTCGCGCTGTCCTTGCGCCTGGCGAAAACCATCACTGTGCTCAACCGAAAGCATGGCCATGGCGCGATCCGACTGTGATGACGGCTGCTGGGAGCTGCTAGCTGCTGGCGGCGTGCGCTCACAGGCAATCAGTACCAGCATTGCAACAATGCACAATGCGCGCATCAACTGCTTTGCTTGCGGCACAATGATCATGTCAGCAAGGCCGCAGACGGCAATGCCTTCGGTTGCTGGTCCTGCAGGCTGCGCTGATTGACCAGCATGGCAATCGCCGCCGCCAGCAGACCGGCCAGCAACCCGACTGCGATCATTAGCATCCAGTGTGCCGACAGTACAGTCAGATCGATGTGCCAGCCGAACGCACGCAGATTAATAATTTCAGTCAGCATCCAACCCAGCAGATAGCCCAGCGGCAAGGCCAGCAGCATGGCCAACAGGGCCAGAAACAAAGCTTCAAAAAGAATCAGACGCTGCTGCTCCCAGCCGCTGAGACCAAGCTGATGCAGCAGCCGCAATTCCTGCTGCCGCTCCAGCTGCAACGCCAACAGCGCTCCGCTGACACCGACCATCGCCACCAGCGCCAGAATCCAGCGCAGTGCGCGGGTCAAAAGAAAGGTTTGGTCAAAGATGCGCAAGGTTTCGGACTTGACGCGAGTGGCGCTGATCATGCTCACCGCACTGGCCGGGTCCAATTGCCGATTCAGCCACTGTCGAAATGCGGGAACCTCCGTTTCCGCTAGATACACCGCCAGTGAGGTGGGCTGTTGCGGCGCCTGCAGCCAATCTGCACGTTTGGCAATCAAGCGACCACCACCGGCGCTGTAATCCTGGTAGATGCCGACGATAAGCACCTGCCGCTGATGGCCGGCAACGGTAATCTGCAAAACATCATCCACATTGAGCTGCTGTCGCCGCGCCAGCGTTTCACCGACCATCACCGCCACCGCCTGCGCTGACCGAGCGGCAGCCGCGCTGTGCGCATCGAATGCCTCAGACCACAACGACTGGCCTGCCAGCATGCGATAGGATTGCTGCCCTTGTTCGGGCAGATCCAGCAGCACCAGCTGCGTGCTGGCTGTAGTAGGATCGTTGATAAGCGCCGGTAGCGCATGCAGCCAGCCGGTAGTCTGCACCATTGGCAAGGCATCGATCTGTTGCTGCAGGCCCGGCGGCATTGCTGCCCCGCCATTGCTCATGTACACCGGCGCGCTGAGGGTGATCTCCAACCAGTCGATGACGCTGCCGCGAAAGCTGCTGATCATGCTGCTGACGCCGACCAGTGTGGCCAGCGCCAGAATCAGCGCCGCCAGTGCCGGGGTCATTTTGGGAATGGCTTCGCGCAGGCGTGCAGAGGCCAGCGCCAGGAGCGGCTTGCGCATGCTGCTGCCGGCATGCAGCATGCCTGCCAGCAGCATCAGCAAGCGCTGCGACAGCAGCAGCCAGGCCAGAGTCACGGCAAACAGCGCGGCCAGTGCAGCAACCAGACCAGACATCAGCTGCAGCAGCAAAACGGCACTGAGCAGCAGTGCGAAGGCTATCCACAAGCGCAGCTGCGAGCGCTGCCGGGATGGCTGCGGCACAGTCTGCTTGTGGCTGCGCCACCAGCGCCACAGCATCGGCAAAATCGCCAACAAACTGCTACCGACGCCAGTCAACAGGGCCAGTGCCACGGTGCGCCAAGCTGGCGCGTTCCAGCCAAAGCCACCTCTGGAGAACAACTCCGCCAGAGTCTGCTGCAGCCAGCTCAACACCAGCTCCGCCAGTAGCAAGCCAGCCACAAGCCCCAGCAGCGAGCCAATCAAACCCAATACCAGGGCCTCGACCAGGGTTTCCAGCCAGTGCTGGGCCTGGCTTTCCCCGAGCCTGTAACGCAGCTGATGCAACGGCTCGCGCTGCAGAATCAGCAGTCGAAACGTACTGTAGACCAACAGCACGCCCATCAGCAGGGCGAGCAGGCCCATGGCCTGCAGATTCAAGCCGAACGCTGCTGCCATGCCATTGTCGCCACTGTCCACCGGCTTTAATTGCAGGCCTGGCGGCAATCGCTCGGGCAAGGATTGCGCCTGCTCACCGGTGAGCAATAGCCGCACCAGATCCACGCTGTCACTACCACGCAGGCGGGCTGCCAAAGCCTGATCCATGTACACGCTGGCCGGTGACGAGGAGTGCGATGCCAGACTGCCGACCACCTGCAACGAAAGCACCACCGGGACGCCGGGCTGAGATCGCGGCGACTCGATCAACAGTTGACCATCTGCAACCCGTTCAAGCAGATCAGCACTGACCAGCACCAGCGGCTCACCGGCCAGCCAGTTGGCCATATCGGATTCGGCGATCTGTGCTACCACCGTGTCGGCGTCGGAACTTGCGCCCGCAGTGTCTCGTCGCGACCACTGCAAATCACTGATCAGATCGACAGCCTGCATCTGCAGCAGATCACCATCGACATGGCGCAGGCGAAAGCTGGTCAGTGGCGCCAGCGGCAAATCGGCCAGCTGCTGCCTGAGCCGAACATACTGCTCAAGGCTGATAGCCTGATCATCGATCGCGGTGATCTGATGGCTGGCACGCCCCTGCAGCGCCAGGCGATTCGACGCAAAGCTGCTGTTGACGGCCTGGCGTGCGGCATCCACAGCGATCACGGCAGCCACGCCAGTCACAATGCCGGTCAAGGCCAGTAACAACTGCAGCTTGTTGCCAAGCAACCAGCGCCACGACAACAACGTGCGCAGCCGCCACAGCGCCATCATGGCAGTCTGTTCATGTTTTCGATCTCATGGCGTTACCGGCAACAGGCGGCCACGCTGCATACTCAGTACCCGGTCCAGACCCTGCGGCAGTTCACTGCTGTGAGTCACCAGCAGCAACGTGGAACCGGCCTCGTCGCAGCTGCGCACCAGCAGTTCGGCAACCAATCTGGCATTGTCGATATCCAGATTGCCGGTGGGCTCATCGGCCAGCACCAGGGCGGGTTGGTGCACCAACGCTCTGGCCACAGCAACACGTTGTTGCTCACCACCGGATAATTCACCGGGGAAGCGCTGTGCCTTGTCCTCGATGTGCAGTTGGCGCAGCAATTGCATCGGCCGTTTCGTGTTAACCGGCAGCCGATTCAAGGCCAGGATAAACTGCAGGTTTTCCAGCACATTCAACGTGGGCACCAAATTGAACTGCTGAAACACCAGCCCCACATGCTGGCGCCGAAACCGTGTTCTTTGCTGCTCGGAGAGTTGATGCAGGGCCTGTCCGGCGATCTGCAAACTGCCTTCGGTAATCGGCAACAGCCCGGCACAGGCGTGCAAAAAGGTGGTTTTGCCGGAACCGGAACGGCCGATCATGGCGACCTTCTCGCCTGCTTGTATGGTCAGATCCAGCTGCGTCAGCACCTGCTCGGGCGGCAATGGCGGTACGCTGACATAGCTGATGCCCAACCCGTGCGCCTGCAGCAAGGCCTGACTGTGATTGCTAGCGTTCATGCTCTGGGTGATGGTCTGGCGAATAAGGTCTGGATTGTCTGTGCCCACCATGCGCTGACCATTGGCCAGCGGCTGCACACAGGTCTCCGCAGCATACCTGCTGCTGCAGTAGGGGTCAGAACTATTCCGGTTTGCGGAATAAAAATGTAAAGCGATCGGTGTTGCCAGCGACGGTCTTGCGACCTACCTCGTAGCGCAACTCATCATCGGCGCGGTAATGCAAATCGCTGAAATCAACGAACTCAAATCCGGCTGCCTGGATTTCCTTGATCATCAATACCGGATCTACGCGACGAACATTTTCCGGATCATCGGCCTGCATGTGTCTGCGCGTGTGGTCCACCACGCCGTAAATACCACCGGGCTTGAGCGCGGCAAAAGTGGCTTGGTTCATGCTCGCCCGCCCTTGCTCGTTCAGATTGTGCAGGTTGCGAAATGTCAGGACCGCGTCCAGGTCCGCGATGCCGAATGAAAATGGCGCAATGCCCAGAAAGCGGTCAGTCGGAGCCGAGGTGATTTCCAGCTCTGGCTCCAACACTGTGACTTTATCAAACCCGGGCTGTTCCAGCAGTCCACTGCGCTGCAGGCCACTGCCGATGGCGGTATACAGCTGCCCCTTCTCATACAGCGCCGGCGCCAGCAATCTGGTGTACCAGCCGCCACCGGGAATCAACTCCAGCACGCGCATGTTCTCGTCCAGGCCGAAAAAATCCAGCGTTTGCAATGGCAGCCGATTGGCATCACGCTCGCGCTCTGCTGCGGGACGATCTTCGGCTTGCATGGCATCTTGCACACTGGCCAGAAACGGGCGCAGTGGTTCAGGTTCGGCCGGCTGTGCCAGCGCCATGGCCGGAACGACAAACAGTAAGCAGATCAGCTTCATCATGGTCTTGTCCTTCGTTATTGAGAAAAATGTCAAAAATAGTTGCGAAAAAAGTTGTCTGGCGAAAACATCCACGATAACAAATGTGCTTCTGTTATTCTAACGCTTTACAATCAATCCCACAGCGTGATCCCTGTTTACATATGACTATCAAAACAATTCGCAGCAACATAACTGGTACCAAGGACGCTAATCATGCAACATTTTGATTTTCGCTGGATTCGCTTTTTTGCCCGCATGCTGCTCGGCATTTTGTTCACCATGGCCGGTTGGTGGAAAGTGATGGTATTGGGTTCAGGCAATCATGCGCAACAATTTTTCATCAGCGGTTACGCCGATCACTGGATCCCGGAATGGCTGCTGTGGACACTGGGGCAAATCATACCTTATTGGGAGCTGGCCGCTGGCATTTTGCTCCTGCTCGGAGTGTTTACGCGCCAGGTGGCGATCAGTCTGGGCTTCTTGTTAATGATCACCACCTACGGTCATGCCCTGCAGCAGCCATTGTTCGATATCGACGGTCACACCTTCACCCGCCTGATGCTGATCTTCATCGTGCTGCTGATACCGGCGCGTCTGGACCTGCTCTACATGAGTCGAAAATGAACACCGGCCTGGCCGCCAACCTGCCTCGCCTGCTGCTGCTGTTGACCAGCCTGAGCAGCAACCTGCTGCTGGCAGAAACCTTTAGCTCGGCGCCAACTGCGCCGAGCGTGTCCGCCAGCCAGGTTGCGAGCGACTTTGAACCCTACTTTCATCAGCTGCTGCAGCGCGAGGGCATACCCGGTGGCGCCTTTGTCATTGTCAGTCGTGATCGCGTCATCATGCTCGGAACCGCTGGCTTTACCAGCGTCGGCGGTCACCAACCGATTCTGGCTGACAGTGTGTTTCGACTCGCATCGGTGTCCAAGACATTCGCTGGTGAACTGGCTGCCATGCTCGCCAGCGAGGACAAACTCAAGTTCACGGATCCGGTACAACGCCTTGTTCCGCAATTCAATATTCGCGGCATGGACAAGCCCATCACCATCGGCAACCTGCTCAGTCAGAGCTCCGGTATCGTTGCCCATGCCTGGGACAATCTGATCGAGGCAGGCGTGCTCATGGACGACATTCTGCCGCGCTTTGATGAATTGCGACAGGTGTGCGAGCCGGGCAAATGCTACAGCTATCAGAACGTCGCCTTCAGTCTGGTCGAGCAGGCCATCGTTGCCAGCACCAAGCACAGCTACAGCCAGCAAATGCAACAACGCATATTTACCCCACTGGGCATGCGCAATGCTTCGGTCGGTTACCTGTCCCTGCTGGCTTCCGGGAATATCGCCCAGCCTCATATCAAAAAACGCAGTGCCTGGGTCGAAGGCAAAATTGAAGAAAACTACTATCACCTCGCACCGGCTGCTGGTGTGAATGCCAGCATCGTTGATGTTGCCTTGTGGTTACAAGCGCAGCTGGGTGCGCGCCCGGAAATCATTTCACCTGACCTGATCAATACCGTCTCTGCGCCACGGGTTCGAACACCTGCCACCATGCACAGAAAATACTGGCGAGAACATCTGACTGATGCCTGGTACGCGCTGGGCTGGCGTGTGTATGAGTTCAATGGTGAACCCCTGGTGGGTCACGGTGGCTGGGTTTCAGGCTATCGCAGCGAAATCGCCTGGTCACCAGATCACGACATCGGTTTCGCGGTGTTGTTAAACGTTGAGGACAGCAGCGCCAGCGAGCTCATCACCACGTTCTGGGACTGGTATTTCAACGCGCAATTCAATGCCAGCCATGCCCGGCATGCAGCATTGAGATTAAGCGCCGACTAGTGGACCTGCAACAGGATAATGACGGGTGCAGTTGGTCGGTCAGCGTTCAGGGTCAGGCGCGGCGCGCAGTGAATGGCCTGAGTCCTTTACCAGCGTCGCAACGCCACAGGAACGCTAAACCTGTCATTACCAAGTTGCAGGACCACTAGCATGCATGGCAGAGTACTGATTGTGGCCGGCTCCGACTCCGGTGGCGGCGCCGGTATCCAGGCCGATATCAAGACCGTGACCTGCCTGGGCGGTTATGCGGCGACTGCGATCACCGCACTGACCGCACAGAATACCCTGGGCGTGCACGCTATTTTTGCTGTGCCAGCAACGTTTGTCGTCAGACAAATGCGCGTGGTACTGGAAGACATCGGCGCCGACTGCATCAAGATTGGCATGTTACATGATGTTGACGTGATCAAGGCCGTGTGTGATGTGCTGAATGATTATCCGGACATTGCATTGGTGGTCGATCCGGTCATGGTGGCGCAAAGCGGTGACCGCTTGTTGAACACCGATGCCAGACAGGCAATGCTCGACCTGCTGCTGCCCAAAGCAACACTGCTGACCCCCAATCTGCCAGAAGCTGAAACGCTGACTGGCTTGCAGATCAACGATCTGGAATCGCAGCAGGTCGCCGCGCGGCATTTGTGCGAATTCGGCTGTCAGGCCATATTACTTAAAGGCGGTCATGCCGAGGGTGATCAAGTGCACGACGTTTATTACGATCGCCATCAGCAACTGGTGTTCAGCGACTCGCGTATTCTCACCCGCAACAATCACGGCACCGGCTGTACCCTGGCTTCAGCAATCGCCACCGGCATGGCCCAGGGTCTGGATAGCATTGCCGCCATCCATCGCGCGCGCAGCTATCTGCGCACCGCTCTGGCAAGCGCGAAGGACTTGGGCAGCGGCCATGGCCCCGTCAATCATGGCCACAGTATCAGCGCTGCGTGGCGTACGTGATCGGTTGAGAAGCCGTCTCTCAGCCCATGGCCTTGCGCCAGGTATCAACGTGTTGCTGCTGCGACTCAAGCAGGGTATCCACAGCTCCCGACAAGCTGATTTTTTGCATCACATCACCCGTGCGAATGGCATTCACGACCTCTTGATCGACGTCATTTTGCACTTCCCCAAACACCGTGTGCTTGCCATCCAGCCACGGTGTGGCCACATGGGTGATAAAGAACTGACTGCCATTGGTACCAGGGCCAGCATTGGCCATGGACAATTTGCCCGGTGCATCATGCTTGAGTTCGGCCACAAACTCATCTTCAAAACGGTACCCAGGGCTGCCGGTGCCAGTGCCCTGCGGACAGCCACCCTGGATCATGAAATTGTCGATGACACGGTGGAATTTCAGGCCATCGTAGAAGCCGGATTGCACCAGGTGACAGAAGTTGGCCACCGTGACCGGGGTCTGGTCAGCGTGTAATTTGATGTTGATAGGGCCTTTACTGGTTTCGATCAAAGCGGTGATTTCAGCCATTGTGGTAGATTCCATGATTGCAGATAAAAAAGAGCCGCCCAATGGCGGCTCTTGCATTATAGCGTTATGCAGCAGCTATCAGGCGGAAAATCTGCGATAGGCAAACACGCCCACAACCAGCATCAGTCCAGCCAGAAGTATAAGCCCGAACTGGTTCATGGTCGGCACGGCTGGTGCCAGCGGCAAATCAGGCCCAACGGCCCCCGGATCGCCAAACTGCAGGTTATCGATCAACTCGCCTGCTCCACCTACACCATCAACAACTACTGATGCTACTGGAACAGCACTGGTAAAGCCAGCAAATACACCGCTGTCGGCAGCAGCGCCAGTTACAGTAATTGACCCGATCGTGCCACCACCGTTGTCCAGCGCGGTGATCAGGTAATCGCCTGCTACACCAAATCCATCAAAAGCAACAGCAGAAACGGCAGGCGTGAAGGCGATCCCAGTATTGTCAACAAAAGAGTTCGCGCCTACCACCGTTGTGGCTTGCCCAGCACCGAGAAATCCGTCACCAAGCGCTACCAGACCACCTGTTCCGCCATTGCTGATGAAGGTCACGGAAAAGCCCGGGATCAAATCGCCTGCATTGAAACATGGCCCTGTCGTAGTGGAATCGATCAGGTTATTGCAGGTAATCACAGCACCTGGTGGTGTCAGGCCATTGTCAAATGTTTCGGCGGTAAAGCCGCCAGTGGCGGTATCAAAGCTGGCCTGATCAGCAAACTGAGTCAGTCCACCGAGTACCGTTTGCGGTGCATCGGCCGTCACCGGATCCAGCGCAGGCATGCCCGCCGCTGCCCACTCCTGATAGCTGTCCTGCGCCATGGCTGAACCAGCCACGAGCAGTGCAGAGTAAAACACA
>JAJFKZ010000017.1 GCA_021772955.1 Gammaproteobacteria bacterium
TTTAACTACAATCTACAGGTTTCAGTCCATGCGGATGACAGTCTGCTTGGCGAACAAACGTTCAGTGACAGCGTAGTAATTGATGGCTCATTCTGGACTGGACCAAAGGCAGCTTTTGAACGTGAAATGCCAAAAATATACGCCGAGATTATTCGGACTATTCTGCAGGAAAACGGACAGATTATGCATGCGCTGCAAGCTGACTCTAGCAACTAGTGTAGCGTTGCATACTGCTTGACACCTTCAGCGTGAAGCCACGCTGCCAGATACCAGGCGCGTGGTGCAGGGAATAGCCTGAGTCCTTTACAAGAGTCGTAACGCCGCCATAGACGCTGCCAGGCCAACCTTTTGGGCGCTGCTGTGGTGTCGCGCTGCGGTGTTGCCGTGTCGGCCAAGGGCGACGGCCATTACCTGGCACCCGCATGCAAGCATAACACTGTAGACAGTGGCTCCGGCGCCGTCGCTGCAAGCATCCCGCTGAGGATTCTTGCCTGGTGCCAACAGTTCATGCCTGCAGTAAATTGATTCAGTGCGTGCTGGTTGTCACTTTTCGGAAGCCGATTAGCAGTACCGATCCCATCAACAACAACAGCCACGTCCAGTGTTGTAATACCGGCACTTCGATTGGCACTACCTGGATTGGCTGCAGCAATGTGATATCAGTGTTGTTGGCTGGTTGCGGATCTTCTTCATCACTGATTGTGGTAGCGCTGAAGTTGATGCTGCCCACGGCAGTGGCAGTGAACATGACCGCGCAGCTTGTGGCAGCGCCATTGGCCAGACTGCTCAGGTTCCAGAGCAACTGATTACCTGCCAGAGTGGCGCAGCCACCGGCACTCGCAACAAACTGAGCCGGACCATTGATACTCAGTGTGGTGAGCACATTGTTTGCATCCTGCGGGCCGGCATTGCTCAGATCCATGGTCAGGGTAAACCCTGCCGGGACGGAGATTGGCCCGCTGGCATCGGTGCTTAGTAGCAGGGCCAGATCGGCACGCGGTGGGCCCACGGTGATGGTAAAGCTGCTCACCGGGGAAGTATCAGCGCCGCCATCGGCAGTGCCACCATCGTCCATCAGAACCAGATCAATGCTACTGCTGGCGTCAGCACCAATGGTGGGGGTAAAGCTCAGGCTGCCATCAGGCGCGATAACTGGCGGCACGGTGAAGATGGCCGGATTGCTGTTGCCGACGACATTGAATTGCAGTGTCTGGCCTGCTTCATCGCCAGGCCCGGCAGAAATCGTGCTGGCCCACGGGTCAACCAGCTGTGCGCCCGCATTGTCCAGCACACTGACGTTGGGCCCAACCACAAACGAAGGCGCATCGTTGACCGCGGTCACATCAATCATGAACTGTGCTGTGGCCGAGCTGTCGTTGCCACCGTTGGCAGTACCACCATCATCAAGCAGCGTTACGTCCACTGTGGCAGTGCCGACGGCATCGATTGCGGTTGCATACATGAGCGTGCCGGTGGCGGCATCGATCACCGGCGTCAGGCTGAACAAGCCGGGATTGTCGCTGCTGGTTACGAAGGTCAGTATCTGTCCACCTTCATCCGGTGCCCCGGGATTGATGCCGCTGGCCCAGCCGATGACAGTCTGCGTGCCAGCGTCTTCCAGTACAGTCTGATTGGGGCCGGTGGTAAAGAACGGCGGGTCATTGACTGCAGCGATGTTAACCACTGCAGTTTGTGTCGGGGAGCTGTCGATGCCGCCATTGGCAGTGCCGCCGTCGTCGATGGCCTGAACAGTGAGGATAGCTGAGCCACTGACATCGGTGGCGGTGGTAAAGCTCAGGCTGCCGTCAATGGCCACCGATGGCGGCACATTAAACAGCGCCGGATTGTCATTCAAGACCGTGAACTGCACGACCTGGCCAACTTCATCGGCAGGACCGGGGCTGATGCCGGTTACCCAGCCGTTGATGGTTTGCGGGCCGGTGTCCTTGTTGATCGAAATATCCGGTCCGATAACGAATGCAGGCGCATCGTTGACCGCAGTGATAGCGGCGTTGACTACAATGCTGTCGCTGTCGCCCTTGCTGTCGGTGACTTCGATGACAAAGCTGTCGGTGCCATTGACATCGGCATTGGGTACATAGTTGATGATCTGGCTCAGACCGGTGCCACTGGTCACGCTGGCGACACCATTGCCGGCCGGGCTGGCCACGCTCCAGCTCAGTCCACCCATTTTTGGATCGGTAGCATCCAGCGTCAGTGCAAACGAGGTTGGGGTAGCGTCCTCGTCCATTAGTACCGTGACACTGCCACCCTGGGCTATTTGCGGTGCGTTGAGGTCGGCCAGTAAGGCGTTGACAGCCAGATTGGCCGCTAGCGGCAATTGCTGTGTGAATGTGCCAGTGGCCGGATCGACGCTGAAGAATGACCAGGGCGAGCTGACATCAGGGCGCGACAATTGCAGAATGCTGTCATCCACTAGTGCCACCACACCCTGGGCAGCAAAACAGCAGGCGCTGATGCCTGCACCGATGTTGCTGTAAGTTCCGTCGACCGGATTCAACTCAGCCAATCGCAAACCAGGCAGTGTGGCATCGTGATAGATGGCCTGCAAGGCCGGCTCCAGAAACAGTTGCACCGGTGGCTGGCTCAAAACTACAGGGGGCTGCGTCAGCGCACCGCTGACTACATCGACGCTCAACAGCTGCCATTGTGTAGCAGCTACATCGTTGCCGACCACATGCCAGACCTGGTTGTCGCTATCGAGCACGGCGGCGCCAACAGCTACGGCGCAGCAGTTGGTGATGCCGCTACCGATCGGAGTCATGGCGGCGCTCACAGTGTCAACTGATTGCAGTTGCAGATCGTTCCCGGTACTGTTTCTGGTCAATGCCAGCAAGCGGTTGTTGGTATCATCCCAGTCCAGTGCCAGCACCGCGATGTTGGTATCCAGATCGATGCCGGGCAGTAGCGGATCTCCGCTGTCG
>JAJFKZ010000161.1 GCA_021772955.1 Gammaproteobacteria bacterium
GGCGCGGAATTCGCCACCACGGGCTTCCGCGCAGACTTTCGTCAGTGCTGCGGTCAGGGTCGTCTTGCCATGATCTACGTGACCAATCGTGCCGACGTTGACGTGTGGCTTGGAACGTTCAAATTTTGCCTTGGACATGGTATGAAACCTCGGTTACTTCTGTTCTATGGTTGATAGCTAATGGTCTTTAAATTAAAGCGTTTTCAATTCAGGTTACTGATTCAGGCGGTCTTTCTGACAATCGCCTCGGATACGCTGGATGGCGCCTCCGCATACTGTGCAAACTCCATTGAGTAGGTCGCACGGCCTTGTGTCTGGGAACGTAGATCGGTGGCATAGCCGAACATTTCCGAAAGCGGCACCAGGGCTCGAATGACCTTTCCAGCGGTGACATCTTCCATGCCCTGAACCAGGCCACGGCGGCGATTCAGGTCACCCATCACATCGCCCATGTAATCTTCCGGTGAGACGACCTCCACTTTCATGATCGGCTCCAGCAACACCGCACCGGCTTTCAGTGCCGCGTCGCGAACCGCCAGCGAACCGGCAATCTTGAACGCCATCTCATTGGAATCGACTTCATGGTAAGAGCCATCCAATAACTCAACCCGGCAATCCACCAGCTGGAACCCGGCCAATACACCGTTTTGTAGCTGATCTTCTATGCCCTGCTCCGCCGGCCGGATGTATTCGCGCGGAATCGCGCCACCAACAACGGCATTAATAAACTCAAAACCGCTGCCTTCCTCTCTGGGCGACATACGAATCTTCACATGTCCATACTGTCCACGACCGCCAGATTGGCGCACGAACTTGCCCTCGGCCTCGACCGTCTTGCGAATGGTTTCGCGGTAGGCCACCTGCGGTTGACCAATATTGGCATCAACCTTGAATTCGCGCTTCATGCGATCCACGATGATGTCCAGATGCAGCTCACCCATGCCAGAAATAATGGTCTGGCCGGACTCTTGATCTGACGTCACCCGAAAGGATGGATCTTCCTGTGCCAGTTTAGCCAGCGCAATAGCCATCTTTTCCTGATCAGCAATGGTCCGCGGCTCCACGGCAACCGAAATCACCGGCTCCGGAAACTCCATGCGCTCTAGAATGATTGGTGCATTCAAGGCGGCAATGGTTTCTCCGGTGGTCACATCTTTGAGACCAACAGCTGCAACGATGTCGCCAGCACGAACCTGTTTCACTTCTTCACGCGAATTGGCGTGCATCTGCAGCAAGCGGCCAATACGCTCTTTTTTGTTCTTGATCGTGTTCAAGACCGTGTCACCGGAACTGAGCACACCGGAATAAACCCGGAAAAATGTCAATGAGCCAACGAACGGGTCCGTTGCGATCTTGAACGCCAGCGCCGCAAACGGCTCATCATCGGTACTGTGGCGTGCGTCCGCCTCTCCGGTCGGCGTCACACCACTGATCGCCTGGACGTCGTCAGGTGCCGGCAGCAGCTCGACAATCTTGTCCAGCAGCGCCTGTACGCCCTTGTTCTTGAACGCCGAACCGCACAACACCGGCACAATCTCCAGATTGATGGTGCGCTGGCGCAAGCCGGCAATGATCTGATCATGCTCCAGACCGCCATCAGTCAGGTACTTGTCCATCAATTCTTCGCTGGCTTCAGCAGCGCTTTCGAGCAGCCTTTCGCGTGCATTTTCAGCCTCGCCCTGCAGCTCTGAAGGCACCGGCGCAGTCTGAAATGTGGCACCCATGTCGTCGTTGTTCCAGTAGATCGCCTGCATGCTGATCAGATCAATCACACCACGAAACTCTTCTTCTGCACCGACCGGAAGCTGCACCGGCACAGCAATCGCACCAAGCCGCTTCTGCAGTTGCTCAACCACGCGGGTGAAATTGGCACCGGTACGATCCATCTTGTTTACGAATGCCAACCGCGGCACTTTATATTTGTTGGCCTGGCGCCAGACAGTTTCCGACTGCGGCTCAACGCCACCGACGGCACACAACACAAACACCGCACCATCGAGAACACGTAAACTGCGCTCGACCTCAATGGTGAAATCAACATGACCTGGCGTGTCGATGATGTTGATGCGATGTTCATCAAACTGCTTGTCCATGCCAGACCAGAAACAGGTTGTGGCTGCTGAGGTAATGGTGATACCTCGTTCCTGCTCCTGCTCCATCCAGTCCATGATCGCATTGCCATCATGAACTTCACCGATCTTGTGCGAAATACCGGTATAAAAAAGCACGCGCTCGGTCGTCGTCGTCTTACCAGCATCAATGTGAGCCATGATGCCGATATTGCGATAACGCTCTATGGGTGTTTTGCGTGCCATATCCAAAGTGCCTGTCAGCAGTAGCCGTCAGTTACCAGCGGTAATGTGAGAATGCCTTGTTGGCTTCCGCCATACGGTGCACTTCTTCACGTTTACGCACGGCCGAGCCACGCTCTTCGATGGCATCCATCAACTCACCAGCCAGGCGCTTGGGCATGCTTTTTTCACTGCGCTTGCGCGCGGCATCGATGACCCAGCGCATGGCCAGCGCGGTACGACGCTTGGGACGTACTTCCACTGGCACCTGATAGGTTGCACCACCGACACGGCGAGATTTGACCTCGACCATCGGGCTGACTTTTTCCAACGCCTGTTCCACCATTTCTACCGGCTCGCCAGACTTCTTGGCAATGATTTCATCGATCGCGCCATAGACAATCTTTTCAGCGACCGATTTTTTGCCGCTTTTCATTACCATGTTGACGAAGCGCGTGATCAGCTCGCTATGGAACTTGGGATCCGGCAGTACGTCGCGGTGAAAGTTACTGTGTTTACGTGACATAGTTTTGTCTCAATTCAATTAGCTACTGGGCAATCAGCTCTTAGGACGCTTGGCGCCATACTTGGAGCGCGCCTGTTTACGATCATTGACGCCAGCGGTATCCAGACTGCCGCGCACGACGTGGTAACGAACACCGGGCAAATCCTTGACGCGGCCGCCGCGAATCAGCACCACGGAGTGCTCTTGCAGGTTGTGACCTTCACCAGGGATATAACCGATCACTTCGTATCCATTGGTCAGCCTGATCTTGGCGACCTTACGCAAAGCCGAGTTCGGCTTCTTTGGCGTCGTCGTGTAGACGCGGGTGCAAACACCACGCTTTTGAGGGCAAGCCTCCATATGGCGCGATTTACTGCGAACCGTCTTGCGCGTGCGCGGCTTACGAATCAACTGTTGAATTGTAGGCATTCGGCCTCATCCCACCTGACGCTCGCGTACGCAAACGTCAAAAACCCTTAGCGTTGGACCTATTGCGAACAATGGGTCCAACGTGAAACGCCATAGGATCTACGGCCACTGAGGCCGGAGATCATGGCATGCGAATTGTCCTCTGCTTACGAACATCAGCGTCTAGTCGAGCAAAAAATGCTACCCGGCGCACGATCGGCGCCAGTATCGACTACTGCCTGACGTGAGAGTGATTTTCGTATAATCCCCAGGACTCACATGGTCAACACCAAGAGCGCCAAAAAACCGAAATAATTTCGTCGCACACCAGCATTG
>JAJFKZ010000162.1 GCA_021772955.1 Gammaproteobacteria bacterium
TGACCAACGCCGCAGTCTGGCGCTCGCCCGGTACCCAATCGGCAATGCTGATGGTTTTCTCGCTGCCCCAGCGCTGCAACTCAATCCGATAATAGGTGTTGTAGCCAATGCTGGCACTGCGCTTATGCGACAACTGGCGAATCTCTGCCAGTGGGATCACTTTTTCGCCGCCAAACACGCCGTGCGCGTAGCGTAACTGGCCCTGGCCGAAGGTGATCTCGCTGCGCTGGAATAGCATCGTCACAGCGCCCCAAACAATCAGCAGCCCGATCAACACGAACACACCGCCCATCAGCCAGGCCTGTTGCTGCTGCAGCAAAACCACTCCGACACCGCCAAATATCAACCCGGCCAGTAGCACCCACAAACTGGCCGCAAGCAGTCGATAGCGCGGCCAGTAAAAGCGCTGTCCGTGGCTGACATAACCATGCTGCACGCCGGTATCACGCCATAAATCAGCTTGTTGCGGTGGTAACTCGGGAGTGCTGTCTGCGTTTGCCTGGTCATGTTCGACCGCAAACACCGGCAACTCAAACTGGCTGGCGTAGTCCACGCCCGGTTCGCTGGCAGACGCGCGCAAGCGCCAGATGATCTGCTGCCGTTGGTCGTGCCAGTCGCTGACTGGCTGGTCATCCGGTAGCGGGATGACGACACGCGCTGACTGCACAGCCTTGTTGGCGCCGACCTGGATGGCAAAATCATATTGGTTTTCCCACAGGATGGATTCGCTGGTGCGGCGGTTTTTGCCGGAGCCGCTGACAGTCTTGCGCACGCACAGCAGCTGTGCCTGGATGCTGCGACTGCTGAGCTGGCCAGGTATTTCCAGCGCTGCACGCAACACACCACCTAGTGGCACCGGCAGCGTATCCAGTTGCAAGCGACTCTGGCCGTAGCGCCGCCAGCGCAACCATGCGCGCAAGGCCCAGATTATCAGACCGACTCCGACCAACGGAAACAACAGGCCGATCAATGCGGCATGGTTGCCGTCAGCAATTTCATCCGGCAGCACGAACAACAGTGGCATGCTCACTGCAATCCACAGCAAGGCCATCACCAGCGCCACAATCCAGCTGCTGCGTCCCGCGCTCACCAAGCTTGTGGATTGCCATTGCCGACGCCCAAGCCAGGGCTGATCGTTGTGCTTGCCTGCGTTGTCTGCCCCGGTTCTGGCACGCCTGCCTAGCAGCAGCACACTGAGACCGATGCCGCCAAAAATCAGCGGAAACAACCCCTTAAACACCAGCAGGCCGGGCCTGAGTTCGCGATTCAGCAAGGCTTGCTGCGGCTGTACTGGGTTGACCCAGGCAGTCACCGGTTGTTGTTGCTGCCAGCTGTGATTGAGCTGTGCATACAAGCGTTGCTGAAAATCACCGATGTTGTCGGCTCTGTCGGCAATGGCCACCTGATCGGATTGCCACAAATGTCCGGCATAGTCATACTGATAACGCGCTGTCACGCGCCAGGTCGTACTGTCGTCGGACTGATTCTCCTGCAGCGCCACATGCAACAGCTCAGCGCTTACCGGTTGCCAGCCTCGTGCCTGTTGCCAGCGGTACAAATCACTGCCAAGCCACAGCCCGATGGTCAGGCCTGCCAGCAGAAACAGCCAGCCAAACAGTTTTCTCATGCTTGCTCTCGCAGGCGTCTCCAGTACTGCAGACGTTTGTGGATTTCGCGCTCGAAGCCGCGCTCGACCGGGGTGTAGTATTGTGTGCGCTTGAGGCCATCAGGAAAATAATCCTGCCCGGAAAAACCGGCGGCGGTAGCGTGGTCATAGGCATAACCCTTGCCGTAGCCCAGATCCTTCATCAGCCGGGTCGGGGCATTGAGAATGTGTGCTGGCGGCGGCAGCGAACCGGTTTGTCCGGCAGCCTGCATGGCCAGCTTCTGGGCTTCGTAGGCAGCGTTGGATTTGGGCGCGGTGGCCAGATAAATCACTGCCTGAGCTATGGCCAGTTCACCTTCGGGTGAGCCCAGCACCTGGTAGGCTTCGCGCGCCGCCAGCGCTTGTGTCAAAGCCTGCGGGTCGGCCAGACCGATATCCTCCGAGGCAAAGCGGATCAGTCGTCGGCAAATGTACAGTGGATCCTCGCCACCTGCCAGCATGCGCGCCAGCCAGTACAGCGCGGCATCACAGTCGGATCCGCGCAACGATTTGTGCAGCGCCGAAATCAGGTTGAAATGCGCCTCGCGGTTCTTGTCATACACCGGCGCGCGTCGCTGTAGCAGGCGCATCATGGCGGCACTGTCCAGCGGCTTGCCAGTTTGATCGGTGTCAGCATCAGCGTGCAGATTGAACAACAACTCGCAACTGTTGAGCAGGTAGCGACCATCGCCATCGGCCAGCGTCAGCAACAGTTCTCGGGCGTCGCTGGTCAATGGCAGGGTTTGGTGCAGATACGCCTCGGCGCGTTCGATCAGTTGTGCCAGTGCGGCTTCGTCCAGACGCTTGAGTACCAGCACCTGCAAGCGTGATAGCAGCGCGCTGTTGAGCTCGAACGACGGGTTCTCGGTGGTGGCACCGATCAGAATGATGCTGCCATCCTCCACATAAGGCAAAAAGCCATCCTGCTGGGCACGGTTGAAGCGGTGAATCTCATCCACAAACAACAGCGTGCCGCGATCTTGCTCGCGAAGCTTGCGGGCGGCAGCGAAAATCTTCTTGAGATCGGCGACGCCGGAGAAGATGGCCGAGATCTGCACAAACTCCAGCTCAGCAAC